>JBHHXA010000021.1:0-15941 GCA_046756805.1 Acidimicrobiia bacterium | reverse complement strand
CTCTTGCTCCGCACACGCGGTACGGAGCAAGAGGCGGGCCGATGGACTCCGTGGGGGGCATCAGAGCCCACCGGCCGCCAGATTGTCTACCGGTCGCCCCAGGGCATGAGCGGATACAGGAGATCCGTCACTGCTGCCGCGGAAGGCGCAACGACGTGCGTCTGCCCGTCCTGGATCTGAATCGCACCCATCGGCTTCGCAACGTTCTTGCCCGTGTCGTCGAACCGAATCGGGCCGTAGAACGTCGTAACGTCCAGGTTCTGCAATGCGGTACGGACCGCATCCTGATCCAGCGAGCCGGCTTCCTGGATCGCCAGCTGGAGCACGAGTGCTGCAGCCGTCGACTCAGCCGCCTGATAGCTCGGGGGCTCGCTCCACTCGCCTTCGTATCGGGCGGCGAAGTCGCCTGCCGTGCCGAAGTACTCGTCCTCCCACCCCATCGTTGCTTCCCACTGTGTGGGGCCGATGACGTAGTCGGCGAGTGTGCCGACTTCCTGGGCGAACTCGGAGTTCGAGGGACCAACGGTGATGATCATCGCATCCGGGTTGAAGTCGAGCTCCTCCGCGGCGTTGACGAACAACAGGGCATCGTTGAAGTGCCCGCCGCCGACGAAGACATCGGGCTCGAGATCACGGAACGTCGTCATGATCGCGCTGATGTCTGCGACGTCCTTCGGGTACGTCTCGACGGCCAGCAAATCCATCCCGAGCTCCTCGACCCACTTGATCGCACCTTCTGCGACCGAGGTCGGGAACGACGTGTCCTCGTAGGCGATGACCACGGACTTCGCACCCTCGCCCGCAACCGCTTCGAGTGCGGACTTCGTGTAGAGGCTTGCAGGCGTGAGGACGCCGAACAGGTTCTCGAAGTCACGCTCGAAGAGCGACTCGGAGGCGCCGTTGCCCTCGACCATGATCATGCCGTACTTCTCGGCAATCGCGCTGGTGCCCTTGGTGATACCACTCGAGTACGGGCCGAGCAGGAAGCTCACATCGTCCTCGGTGATCAGCTTCTCGGTCAGGAGTGCAGCGGTATCAGCATCGCTCTCGTCGTCGTAGTAGACGACCTCGACGAGGTAACGGTCGGCGCCGACCTGGATCCCGCCGTACTCATCGTTGACCCACTTCTCCCAGGTGCTGTAGCCCTGCCGGACGTCCTTGCCCTCGCGGGCGTACTTGCCCGTCTCACTGACCGCGGCACCGATCTTGATCGTGCCCGCAAACTCGGACGCAGGGGCCTCGGTTGCGGTAGGTGCAGCCGTCGTCGCAGCCGGAGCTGCGGTGGTGGCCTGCGGCGCGGTGGTTCCGCCCGTGTCCGAGTCGTCGCCACACGCTGCGGCAACGAGCGCCAGCACGGTGACGAGGGTGATTCCGATTCTCTTCATTTCTCCTCCACGTCCGACACACACTGCTCGCGAGACCGTATCAACCAAGCTCACACGAGTGCATAAATAGAGGCCTTTACCCGTAAAAACATCACAAACGACCGACCGCTGTGTCCTCTCCGAGGCGGTAGCCGAGGCCGTACTCCGTGAAGAGATATGCCGGGTTCTGGGGATCGGTCTCCAGCTTGCTCCGGAGACGTCCGACGTAGACCCGCAGGTACTCGGTCTCGTCTCCGTAGTCCTCGCCCCACGCTTCTTTGAGGAGGGTCTCGTGTTGCACGACCTTCCCCCGGTGCCGGAGCAAGGCGTGGAGGAGACGAAACTCGGTCCGGGTAAGTGTGACGGTTGCGCCGCCGAGCGTGACCCGGCGCGATGCAGGGTCCATCTCGAGATCCCGATACCGCAGAGGACCTTCGCCCGCATCGTTCGCAGACCACCGGCTGCGACGCAGCGCGGCGCGGACCCTCGCCATCAACTCCTCGACGCCAAACGGCTTGAGGAGACAATCATCGGCCCCGGCATCGAGCGCTCGCACCTTGTCCTGTTCCTCACCTAGGGCGGTGAGCACGAGGATCGGCACGTTGGACTTCTCGCGGAGCCGCCGCACCGCCTCGAGCCCGTCCATCCCCGGCATCATGAGGTCGATGAGGATGAGGTCTGGTGACTCGCTCTTGTGGATGGCGAGCGCCTGGTAGCCGTTGGACGCCTCGAGCGTCTCGAATCCGCGGGCCTGGAGGTTCCTGACCACGAAGTCGCGGAGCGGCTTCTCGTCGTCGACGACGACGATCTTTGCTTTGCTCATCGTGTGGCGCCGAGCTCGCGTCTGGCTCCAGCGAAGGCGCCGATGAGGACCTTCCTGCTCGGGGCCGCCGGCACGTCGAACACGAACCTCGTCCCCGGGTCTGCGCTCTCGATCCGGATGGTGCCGCGATGCGCCTCGACGAAACCACGGCAGATGGCCAGCCCGACCCCGACACCGCCGTGTGCCCTGGTCATCACCGCAGCCCCCTGCACGAAGCGCTCGAAGATGCGAGCCCTCTCCGACTGCGGGATTCCGGGTCCCCGGTCACGAACGCTGATCACGACTCGGTCGCCGGAGCGCTCGGCTTCGAGCTCGATCGGCTGGTCGGCGTCTCCATACTTCGCAGCGTTCTCGACGAGGTTCCGGATCACGGACACGATCCGGGTCACATCCACACGAACGGCGAGCCCGACCGGCAGATCGACCATCGCTCGCGACCGAACGGCACCCGGCGCTATCCCGAGCGCCTGATCGAACAACGTCGCCACGGTCACATCCTCGGTGTGGAGATCCTCGAGCCCGGCCTGGATGCGAGAGACATCGAGCAGGTCGGCGACGAGGCGCGTCAACCGGTCCGTCTCACCGCTGATCGTCTCGAGAAACTCGTGTTGCGCGGTTCGGTCCCAATCGACATCGTCGGCGAGGAGTGTCGAGGCATACCCCTTGATGGTGGCCAGGGGCGTGCGGAGCTCGTGGCTCACCATGGCGATGAGCGCTTCCTTGGCCCGGTCGAGTTCCTTGGCGGTGGTGACGTCGTTGCTCAGCAACCCACGGCCGGTACGCCGCCCCCGTCTGTCGGTGACGTCGAACGCCGAGATCCGGACATCTCGGAGCCGGTCGTTGCCGGCGTGGACGATGTCGACCTCACCGACGCCGGTACCGTCGAGCAAAGCGAGCAACGATTCCCTGGCGTCCTCTGCGTCTGCGGCAAAGCCGGCGAGACGCTCCACGTATGCCACTCCGGTGAGCCTGGTGACGTCCCGCGGCCCCACGCCGATGGCGTCGGCCGCCGCCTCGTTGCAATAGTGAACACCGCCATCGACGCCCACCAGAAGGAGGCCGTCTTCGAGGCTGCCGACGATGGCCTCGAGACGCCGCGTCTGCTCCTCGAGCCGGTAGTCGACTCGCTCGAACAGGGCAGCGTTCTCCATGGCCGCAGAAGCAAACCTGCCGAAACTACGGGCAACCTCCAGCTCCCAAAAGCTGTAGCGGTGGGGCTCCGCTTTCTGGAGGATGAGCGCGGCAGGCTGAGCATGCACCGTGTCGAGAGGGATCGCGAGCACCGATCGGTAGCCCTCGGCGCGAGCGCGGTCCCTGAATGCTGCGAACGTGCGGTCCGAGTCCACGTCGGCAACCTGCGTCGGCACCCCGGAGCGGAGCGCGCGCGTCGTAGGCGAGTCGGACTCCGTGGGCCGAATGGACAATGCGGCGGTAAACGCTTCGGACATCCCGCGGCTCGCCCTGATGCGGAAGCGGTCTGCCCGCGCATCGAGCGCCACGACGGCGCAGCGTTCGACCTCGAACAGCGCCTGCACCTGACCGAGGATGTTGTCGAAGACCTCCTCGGTCGACAGCGAGGACCCGACGACCCTGCTCGAATGGAGGAGGCTCGTGAGCTGGAGAAAGCGGCGCTTGATGTCGGACTCGGTCGCCAGCAGCGAGCGGGCCAGCCTGCCGAACTGGTCCTCTTGCTCGCCGAGCGCCACGAGACGCGCTCGTTCCTCTTCACGGACCTCGCCCCGCCACCTCAAGTCCTCGCTGGCGTCGATGAGCCTGCGGAACGTTCGGTTCGAACGGTTCGTCAACCGCCAGTTCCCGACGCCGAGCAGACCGATGAGGATCGCCACGGCGGCAAAGCCGAGCCGCACGTTGCGGGCAGGTCGGAAGGCATCGTCTGCCCGGCGCGAGAGCACGACATGGCTCCCGTCCTTCATCGCGGCTGGAGCGTGCAGCCACACCACTCCGTCGGGGTCCGTGGTGAGGAACGCAGACCCCCCCCGGCTCTGCGACGTGACCTCGGCCCTCCACCTCCGCTCCATGGCATCTGCGGCGGTGACGGTCGCACGCGTCGCCGCGGGCGCCACCAGCTCGACCCGGTAGCCCGATCCCATCGCAGCATCCGTCCGCTCCGGGGCGGCGGCAACAACGCCGGCCAGCGTCATGTCGGCAGCGGTGACGGAGGCTTCGATTCTGGCCCCGATCAGTAGCCCGGCAAGCACGACTCCGATGACGACGACAGAGACACCTGCCGCGGCCCAGTTCCTGGCGCGGGTCCACCTATCAGACGCGACGGTGAGCAGGTTCGGGGTCGGCTCGATCCGTGACCACATGCCGGTCTCAGGCCCTCCCGCTCGAGAGACACCGCGCTCGGTAGCAACCTCGGAGCGAGGCCTCCCATACGTGTGCCCACGACCGCCCGCGCACATCTGCTCCTCGTCGGGTTGCGGAGATCCTACCGACAGGCTTCCGGCCGAATCAGGGCCGAACGGCCCCATCTGCCGATCAGTCAACCGGCCAATACAGATGTGTTCCCCTCAGTCACAGCCTATGACAACGAGTTGGACGTACCTGGGCGGCTCAGCTCGCGAGAAACCGGCGCATGCCCTCACGGCGTCGAGCGTGCCCAACGAGGATGGCGCACACGCCGCAGAGGGACACCTCAGCGATACGCACGACGACGTCACGACCACAGCGGCAAGAGACGATGTCGTCGCGCCGCTCCGGCGAGGGTGAGGTCTCGCGTTGCATCAGAGGGACATCGACAGGCCCCACCGGGAACCTGGGGGGGGTTTGCCGGTGTGCCGAAGTAGCTAGTGCCGTGTCACGCAACTTTGCGCCGTTCTGCCCGCCAGGAACTCCGCTCGCGGCGTCCTCGTCCTCGACGTAGTACCCGACTACGCCATCGCCCTGCGTCCTTCCGAGCGACGCCCCTGGCTCGGCATCGACAGACGAACGTCATGTGACACGGCACTAATCCTCTTCGTTTCCCGCAGTCGCGCCGTCCTCCGGGTCGGAGCCGGTACCCGGAGGTGCATCCGGCGGTGGGGAGATGGTGGTGTCGTCCTCCCGGCGACGACGCCACCACCAGTACAGAGCGATGAGACCCAGCACCCACACGAACGGAATGGAGGCGCCTGCGATCAGCACCAGCAGCCCGCCGATCCCGACGAGGATGTCGCGACTCGCATCGAGACCGTCGCCGAAGCCGGGAAGCCCGCCGGGATCCTCCGCGTCGACGAACATCGTCGCAACGGTTGCCACCATCCTCGATCCGATCGTGGTGCCTTCCTCGTCGACGGGCGTCGCTTCGATCCGGGTCCGGGTGCGAAGCGTGCGTTCGGCGACGATCTCGGTGGCCAGCACGATGCTCTGTCCGGGCTCGATGGGTCCGGTGGGCTCACCGAAGACGGCCACGAGGTCTGCGAGTTCGACCTCGAGCACGGAGTCACCGAGTTCGAGCCCTGTCAGCGTCGTGTCGCCGGTGTTGGTGATCTCGAAGCAGACGGTGACGTCTTCGTCCTGTTCCACGGTGAGCGCACCCGAGCCGGGGCACGAAAGCCCCGCGTCGTCATGACCCGGATAGGGTCTCCAGCCGCGTCTCGCGATCCAGGAGCTGGCTCTCCAGCTCGGCGATCGTCTTCAGATCCGTCGCCTCCTCGAGAAAGCCCCGCAGCCGGTCCACGCTCGCTTCTGAGGTGCTGATCCGCGATTCGAGATCGACGATCCGCTCGGTCACGTCGTCGGCAGACACGTTCTGGGTGCGGATGTCACCCACGGAGCCGAGCCTCGTGAGCGCTTCCTGGAAGTCGGCCGGGAAGACCTTGAAGATCAGGACGCTCGTCGGCTCCGGATCACCCGTCGACTGCTGCCCGAACATCAGACCGCCGAGCGACTCGATGATGCTCGTCGCCTCCTGGCCGGCGCGGGCGACATCGGTGACGGCGACGGTGAGATCGGCCGTGAAGATGATGTCGCGGCCGATGTCGGCAGGTTGCAGCGCCGTGGGGGCGATGCCCCCGTTGCCGAGCGACCCGGCGCCGGCGTCGCGGCCCTCGTCGCTCTCGGGTGTGGGTGCAAAGGCTGCGGCCGTGGTGGCGGGTGCGACCGTGGTGGGTGCGGAGCGGTCGCTCGACTCCTCGAACGCGTCTCCCGATGTAAGGGCAGTCACCGAGTCGCCGTCATTGGACGAGCAGGCGGCAGCCACGATCATCAGTGCGGCGAACAAGAAGGCAACGGCAGGCATCGTGCGTCGATTCATCGGTCCTCCCCGATCGATCTGACCCTGAGACGACACTACGGGGCTCCCAGGTTCCCGTGCCGGAACGGCGACCCCGTCCGGTGGGCCGGTGCGACCGCCGATAGGCTGGAAAGGGGTTCCCAGCATGCAGCGACCCGGCAGCGTCACACGATGGGCGGCGGCAGCGGCGCTCGCGCTCGTCGTGGCGGCCTGCGGAACCGGCACAGGCCAGGCTGCCGGCGAGCCCCCGGAACGGCAAGTGCCCGGGGACGGTGCGTTCGACTGTTTGCCGGGCGAAGAGATCGTCCGCTTCCCGGCGGTAGGAACGGGATCCGGCCCGGAGGACGCCGCTGCGGTCGCCCTCGCTCCGTACCTGGGGGATCGCGGCTCCGTGACCCGCTCGCCCGACGGAGCGTTCATGGCCACCGTCGACGGTCGCGACATCGGCATGGTCGTAGCCGAACGGGTCGGCGATGTCTGGAGCGTCGATGGCGCGTCGATCTGCTTCGATCGCCAGCTCCTGCCCCCGGTACTCGACGGCGACCTCGACTGCTCCACGGATGGCGGGTGGGGAATGCAAGGACTGCTCAGCGCCGACGCGTCTGGACCACCGTCACCGGTCGAGGCGTTGCAGGAGGCCCTCGGACCGTGGCAGACCGACTTCGGCGGAGACGTCGCGATGACGGGTCCGAGCCGCGCCTCGCTGGTGCTCGAAGGAAGAGAGGTCGTCCACGCCATCGCCAGCGAAGCCCCGGCAGGAGGTTGGGCCGTCACCACGTTCCAGGGCTGTGAGGGGTTCGAGAGATGATCGGGAGAGAGGATGGCGGAACTCGTACCTCGATAGCCTTCGGCGTCGCGATCGTGATTGCGATCGGCGTGATCCTGGCCGCAACCCGGTCGTCGGGCCCGAGCCCTCCACAGGTCGAGATCGGGTCGGTCGCCGACTTTCCACCCGGTTCGGTAGCCGAGATGGAGCTGTACGTGTCGTTACCTCGCCCGGTGCCGGGGCTCTGGGACGGGACAGGAGACATCCGAATCCCGATCATCGTCACCAACGACGACACCGAGGGTCTGCTCGCGCTGTGGACGACGGACCCGCACCTTGGATGCCGCGTCAGCCCTGCTTGGCGTCTGCGCGAGAGTGAGCGGCAGCACCTGACACCCGGCACTGCGATCTGGAACCCGTGTCACGGGGAGAGCTACGACGGTGCCGGCCGCTGGTTGTCGGGTCCGAGTCCGCGCGGCCTCGATCGCTTCGCCGTGTCCATCGTCGAGGACAGTGTGATCGTCGACGTGATGGGTTTCGAGGAGGGCCCGCCGCGCTGAAGTCAGACGGTCCCCGATCGGCCGCCATCGTCAGGTGCCGAGCCCGCCTCGCAGCGCAGCAGTCGCATCTTCGTCGACCATGAGATCCGGCCCGATCACAACGCCGTAGTGCGCCTGGGCCCCTTCGACGCTCACGAGACCCAGCCGGACATCATCGAGCACCGCGGCCGGCTCCCGCTCGTGAGCGTGTCCGTAGCCTCCTCCACCGGAGAGCTGGAAGCTGACGACGTCGCCGTACTCGAGATCGAGCGACGCCTTCCCTCCGATCGTGCGTTCCGTCGGCTGGTCCGGGTTGATGACCGTCCTGCCCAATGCCCCCGATTCGCCGTCGAACAACCCGAACGGTGCGAACTTCTGGCGCTCCGAGAGGTTGGTGAACTTCACGTTCTCACCGAGGATCCTCATGTCACGCCGGATGCCGCAGCCGCCACGTTGCCGGCCCGGGCCTCCGCTGTCCGGGATCAGCTCGAAACGCTCGACGACGACGGGCTGCACTGCCTCCTGCGCCTCGACGGGGATGTTCGAGGCATTGAACGCGGATGCCATCGCCTCGCAGCCATCCTGCGTCGCCCGGGCGCCGGTGCCGGAGAGGACCAGCTCGTACGCGACGAAGCTCCGATCCTTGACCGGGTCGTGCCCGCCCCACGTTGGGTTGGAGAAGTGGGAGCTCGCCGCCGCCACCCGGTCGGGGATGGCCGGCGCCATCGCCCCGAGGATCGCTTCGAACACCCGGTAGCAGATGATCGCCCTCGGCCCTCCCCCTGCCGGGCGACGCGGGTTGAGGAATGACCCTTCGGGTGCGGTGATCTCGATGGGCCGCAGAGCACCGGCGTTCATCGGGCCGTAGGGATCGGTCAGGCACTTGACGGCGGCGAAGCTGTAGGACTTCGTGTAGTTGAGATAAGCGTTGAGCCCGGATTCGGTCTGGGGTGACGAGCCCGCGAAGTCGAGCGCGATCGAACTCCCGCTCACGGTGACGGCGACATTGACGGCGAGCGGAGAGGTACCCGGACCGAAGTCGTCGAGATGATCGGTGAACTCGTATCGCCCGTTCGGGATGGCCTCGAGGGCGGTCCGCATGGTCGTTTCGGTCTGGTCGAGTATGACCTCGAGGCACGCTTCATAGACGTCGAACCCGTGACGCCCCACGAGATCTTGAAGACGCAGCTCGCCGACCCGCAGCGCGTTGCGTTGCGCGAGGAGGTCACCGCGGATGTTCTCCGGGGTCCGTGAGTTGGCCGCGATGAGCCCGATGACGCCTTCGTTCGGCTTCCCGGCTTCGACGATTTTCGTCGGTGGGATGAAGAGTCCCTCCTGGTGGTAGTCGAAGACGCCCTCTACGGCCTGGCTTCCGGGGCGGGAGCCGCCAACGTCGGTGTGGTGAACGATGTTGACGGCGAAGCCGATGAGGTCGTCGCCGTGGAACGCCGGTTGCGTGACGAAGAAGTCGGGGAGGTGCCCCGACCCGAGCGCAGGGTCGTTGAGGAGCATCACATCGCCGGGGACGAGGCTGTCCGCGGGAAAGGCTTCGAGCATGTTGAGCACCGCAAAGTTCATCGCACCCATGTGACCGGGGCTGTACGGGCCCTGAGCGGTCATCCTGCCCGACCGATCGAAGATCGCGACCGAGAAATCCTGTCCCTCGCGGGCCTGAGCCGAGTAGGCGGTGCGATGGATGGTGGTGCCGATCTCGACGGCGATCGACTGGAGGGCACCCCACACGACCCCGAGTGTGATCGGATCGGGCTTCATGTAGACACCCCCACCCGCGCCGTGCCGTACGCATCGATCTCAGCATCGAGACCGGGAGGGATCACCGTCGTCGACTCCCGCTCCTCGATGATCGCCGGGCCCGCGATCACCTGGCCGACGGCAAGCTCGAGACGGTCGTAGACGGGTGTCGCCACGTAGCCGCCGGTCTCGGGGAAGTAGGCCTCCCTCCGGGCGACCGGCGCAGCATCGCCGCTGCGGTGAGCCGACCCCAACGCCCGCAAGTCGAGCGCGGGGCTGTCGCCGTATGCCGTCACCTTCCATGTGGTCGCCTCTACCGGTTTGTCAGCGCTGGCGAAGCCGTATCGCTTCTCGTAGACCTCGTCGAAGCGCATTCGGACCGCACGCAGCAGGTCTGCCGTGACGGCCTCGGCGGGCACCTCGACCGCCAGCTCGAAGCCCTGACCGACGTACCGGAGGTCGACCTCGCGCACGATCCTGACGGGTCCGCCGTCCGTGGACTCGGCGACGACCTGCGCCGCTTCCTCCTCCATCTCGCGGAAGATCCGGGCCAGCCGCTCCGGAGCGAGCGCGTCGAGACGGGAGACGAAGGAGCGAGAGGCATCGAATTTTACGTCGGCTGAAAGCAGACCGACTGCGGAGGCAACTCCCGCGGCCGCCGGGATGAGTACGGATCGCATCCCGAGCGCGATGGCCAACCGGCACGCATGCGCCGGACCGGAACCTCCCGTCGCGACGAGAGCGAGCGTCCGTGGATCGTTGCCTCGTTCGATGGACACGACACGGGTCGCGAGCTCCATGCTGAGGTTCACGATCCGGTGGATGCCCCACGCCGCCTCATCGAGCGTGAGCCCGAGCGGGTCCGCCACGTGGTCGGAGATGGCTCGCCGCGCAGCATCGACGTCGAGTGCCATCGACCCTCCGGCAAAGCCACCCGGGTTGAGGTAGCCGAGGACGAGGTTGGCGTCCGTCACAGTGGGTGCAGTACCCCCGAGGCCGTAACACGAGGGCCCTGGAGCAGAGCCCGCGCTCTCAGGCCCCACCTGGATGGTGCCCTGGCTGGGTCGGGCGATGCTGCCACCACCAGCGCCGATCTCCACGAGATCGAGGCTCCTGACGTTCATCGGTATACCGCTGCCCGGAGCGAGCCGGACGCGATGCAGCTCGAACTGACCCACGGTGGAGGGTTGACCGTCGTTCACTAGCGACAGCTTTGCGGTGGTTCCACCCATGTCGAACGCTACGAGATCGGTGTGACCGGCGGTATCTCCGTACTTCGCTGCGATGAGAGCACCGGCGGCAGGCCCGGACTCGATCATTCGAACCGGGAGATCCGACATCGATTCCGCCGTGGCGACTCCCCCACCCGACTGCATGATGAACAGCCGTCCGCCGTAGCCGGATGCGTCGAGCTCCTCCACCATCCGCTTGAGATACTCGCGCACCGCGGGGATGAGGTAGGCGTTGACGACGGTGGTGCTCGTCCTCTCGTACTCCCGGAACTGTGGGGAAACCTCCGCCGACAGCGATACGACGATCTGCGGAGCCTCCTCGGACACGAGCTCTGCGAACCGACGCTCGTGGACCGGGTTCAGATAGCTGTGGAGGAAACACACTGCGAGGGATGTGACACCGCGGTCTGAGATCTCGCGAATGGCAACCCGCGCCGCGTCCTCATCGAGCGGATCACGCACCGACCCGTCCGCAAGGACTCGCTCGCCGATCTCCCAGATGAGCGACCGATCGACAAGCGGATCGGGCTTGGTGATCTGGAGGTCGTACACCTGGTAGCGCTTCTCGCGGCCGATCTGGAGCACGTCGCGAAACCCCGCGGTCGTGGCCAGCGCCACTCCTTCTCCCTCCCGCTCGATGACGACATTGGATCCGAGCGTCGTGCCGTGGACGGCTCTGGAGATCTCGGCGAACCCCACGTCGGCCCGCTCCAACAGTTCCGCCAGACCCGCGAGACAGGCGTCGGACGGATCGGGATACGTCGTCAGCCGCTTCCCGGTATGCCACCGACCCTTCGCATCCTCCAGGACGAAGTCGGTGAACGTTCCGCCGACGTCGAACCCGACCCTGATCATTCGAAAGCCGTCACACCGCTCACGGCGCAGAGGCTTGTTCGATACGAATCCCACGTCAAACGGCAGGCCGCGGAGGGCAGCGGGACGCACCCGCGTCGACGTCGGTAAGGTCCCGGGCAAGCCATCGTGGAGGCCACGACCGCTCCGCCCGGCCCCCGAGAGGAGCACTTTCATGACCGTGAGCCCGGAGACGACGAGCCTCGGATTCATCGGTACCGGGGTCATGGGCGCATCGATGTGCGGGCACCTCATGGCTGCCGGATACGAGGTCACACTCTCGACACGGACCAGGAGGAAAGCCTCCGCGCTCGAGGCGCAGGGGGCGGCGTGGGCGGAGACCCCGGCGGAAGTCGCGGCGGCCTCAGACGTCACGTTTGCGATCGTCGGCTTCCCCTTGGACGTTCGTGAAGTGTTTCTCGGCGACGATGGGGTCTTGTCCGGTGCCGACACAGGGTCCCTCATCGTCGACATGACCACGAGCGAGCCCTCGCTCGCGGTCGAGATCCACGAGGCGGCTCGAGCCAAGGGAGTCGGGAGCATCGATGCCCCGGTCTCGGGCGGCGACGTCGGTGCCCGCAACGGGACGCTGTCGATCATGGTCGGAGGCGACGAGGACGACGTGCGCCGGGTACGGCCCCTTTTCGAGATCATGGGCTCGACCATCGTCCACCTCGGCGGCCCGGGAGCGGGACAGCACACGAAGATGGTGAACCAGATCCTCATCGCCTCGGGGATGATCGGGGTATCCGAGGCGCTGCTCTACGCTCGGGAAGCCGGCCTCGACCTCGACGAGGTGCTCGAGGCAGTGGGCGGCGGCGCCGCCGGGTCCTGGTCGCTCGCCAACTACGGGCCGCGCATTCTCGCAGGCGACTTCGCCCCCGGGTTCTTCGTCGACCACTTAGTCAAGGAGATGGGCATCGCGCTGAGCGCAGCCGGCGCCATGGAGCTCTCGACCCCGGGGCTTGCGCTGGCTCACCAGCTCTACGTGGGGCTCCAGGCCCAGGGCGGCGGCCGCAACGGCACCCAGGCGCTGCTCCTCGCCCTCGCCAGGCTGTCCGGCATCGAGTGGAGGCCTGCAGGCTGAGTCGCACTCGTCGCGGATGTCGCGTGCGGAGCGGGCGTCGGGAGGGCCGGCTACGTCGGCCACCCGACATATCTATCGCTTGCTTGTCACTCCGCCGTGAAAATGCCGGGATCAGAGCCGGTAGGGGCTGGTGCCGACACTCACGGACGACATTCGACTCACACGAGCGCGGAAGTCGATCGTGGTCGGGCTTCCGCTCGCGATCACGGTCACCTGGCTCCTGTACGTGAGTCTGGCCGGTCACTGGCCGCGCATCGTCGACAACTGGCGGTCTGTACTGACCATGGTCTTCGGTAGCTTCGTCGCAGGCTCGACGCCCCAGGGCGGGGGCGCCGTGGCCTTTCCCGTGTTCACGAAGATCTTGGAAACGCCGGCCGCGGTCGCCCGCACCTTCTCCCTCTCCATCCAGGCGGTGGGCATGGTGACCGCGGCGGCTGCGATCTTGCTCTCCGGCAAACGAGTGGAGTGGCGGGCAGTCATCGCCGGTGGAGCCGCAGGTGCGGTGGGGTTCCTTACGGGGCTGTTCCTTCTTGGGAACCCGGACCATCCGTTCTGGGCATCGAGGCTGCCCGAGCCCTACGTGAAGGTCACGTTCACCCTCGCCTACATCGTCTACCTGGCGCTCGACGAGGACGAGTGCGGCGTCCCGATCTTGCCGACGTGGACGCCCCGGGTTTGGGCCGGAACGATCGTGGCTGGGTTCATCGGCGGCACGGCAAGCGCTCTCCTCGGCTCCGGTGTCGACGTGCTCGTGTTCCTGTTCATTGTCATCGTCGCCGGGCTACACCCCCGCGTCGGGGTACCGACGTCCGTCCTCGCAATGGCCGCCGTTTCGATGTTGGGGTTTGTCGTGCTGGGGATCATCGACGGGCAGCTGGCTACCACCGTTGTCGACGGTTCGGTGGTTGCAGTAGGAGGCGCCGCGGTCGCCGCTACGTCGGCGGCCCGGACCGACATCTTCGGGATGTGGATCGCCGCGGTTCCCATTGTCGTGTGGGGGGCACCGGTGGGAACCCACTTCGTGCACCGACTCGGAGAACGACGCCTCATCCAGTTCCTGGCCGGAATGGCGGCGATCGAAGTCCTCTCGACGGCGATCTTCCTCCCCGGGCTGTGGACGAATCCGATTCTGCTCACCTACGGGACGGTTGGGATGCTGTGCATCCTGGCGCTGGTGCGATGGCTCTACCGTTCCCGGTCGTGGATCCTGGGGTCCGCCTGGCCGGTCTTGACGAAAAAGGCCTGAAGGGCGACGGCGGAGCCCGACCACGCCCGGCCCCCTGATCGCACCTCGTCGCTCCCCAGCCCGCCCCCAGCAGTACGACCGGGTGAACAACACGTGGAACGTCCAGACGCCAGACCCGGGGAACCCCGCCCCTCGAGGAGCCGCCACACCGGTCAGACGAGGGGCGGCCCCGGTTTCGTCATTGCCCACTCGATGATTCCGGCCATCATCCGAGCCGTCTGAGCGGAGAGCAGGATCCCGAGACCCAGCTCGACACCGAAGGTCTCCTGCACCCGGGCACCAATCCGGATGGCTTGGAGAGACTCCCCGCCCAGGTGACCGACGCATCGTCGATCCCCACCGGCCGGACGCCGAGGACCTCCGACCGGATCGCTGCGATTGACCGCTCAACGGGCGATTCCGCAGCCGCATAGGCCGTCGCCGGCCCGGGCCGCCCCCCGTCGGGATCCGGCAGCCGGCCCCGGTCGACCTTCCCGTTTGGGTTTCGAGGCAGTGCCTTCATCGGTACGAACACGGACGGGATCATGTGTTGTGGAAGGCTGCGTTCGAGATGCGAGCGCCAACCGTCCACCGCCGCCAGCACCACCCAGCGGCTCAGCCCGCCAGCCACTCCAGGAACTCTTGCCGCCAGCGCTCGGTCGACTCCACCTCGTTGAAGGTGTAGACGTGGAACCCTTCGACGCCGGCGCGCTCATCGCAGAGTGTCTCGTCGAGACCGACGATGAGCGCATCCGGGCTGTATCCACCGGGGCGCACCAGCTTGCCCACGAGGCCCGTATTCGACGCAAGGAACCGCATCGAGTCACCGACGCCGATACGAGCCGAGAGCGAGAGGAGCCGCCGCAACTCGGCGACGCCGGGGATGCCGAAGACCACAGGGAGATGGATGCCGTCTTCGCGCTGGGTGCGCAGCCAGTCGGCGATGGTGTCCGGCGTGAAGCACATTTGGGTGGTCATGCTGGCCGCGTAACGCTGCTTGTCGTGGAGCGCCTGCCGCAGCGCTGAGTCGGAGACGAAGGGGTGACCCTCGGGGTGGGCCCCGATCCCGATGTCGGTGAGGCCGTGGCCGATCTCTTCCATCGCCACGAGCAGTGCCAGCGCGTCGAAGAAATCGCCCGGTTCATCCGAGTCGCCGCCAACGACGAACGCGCTCGTGATGCCTGCGGCATCCAGCCTCACGAGGTACCGCTCGAGCTCTGCGTGGTCCTTGGTGGCTCGCGCGGAGAGGTGCGGCGTGACCCTGAAGCCGCGTTGCTGAAGCTCGAGCGCAAGATCGATGGTGGCAGCCATGCCCTTTGAGGGCGAGGCCGTGACCGACACCCGGGCGGCTTCTGGAAGGAACACCGCCTCGCCGAGCACCCGCTTCATCGGGATCAGCTCGTACTTCATGTCGAGCAGCATGCGGCGCAACGCATCGGCGGCCTCCGGACGGGCGTCGATTCGTTTTCGTTTCCGACCGATCACTCACACCTCCGGGTCGGACAGCGTCCGTTTGCGCCGCTGGACCCAGTCACTCAGTTCCTCATCGACGGCGGCGTCAATTGGAGGCGGCTCGTAGGTGGCGAGCATGGTGCTCCACCGCTCGTAGGCTCGGGACACGGAGTCCCTGGATCCGTCGTCGGTCCACTGCTCGAAGCTGCTGTGGTCGGCAAGCTCCGACCTCCAGAACCCGGTCTCGAAGTTCGCCATGGTGTGGTCGCTCCCAAGGTAATGCTCGCCGGGACCGGTCGTCAGGATCGCATCGAGCGCGAGACCGTTTGCGGAGATGTCGACGCCTCCGACCATTCGCTCCGCCATGGCTGCCTGGTCGGCATCGAGCACGAACTTCTCGTATCCCATGGTCAGGCCCCCCTCGAGCCAGCCGGCAGAGTGGAGCAGGAAATTCACACCGGCCTGTAACGCAGGCAAGAAGCTCACCGCGCTCTCATACGCCGCCTGAGCGTCGGAGACCTTGGAAGCCGTCAGATTGCCACCGGAGCGGAACGGCACTCCGAGACGGCGCGCCAACTGGGCAACGGCGAACAGCACGAGTTGCGGCTCCGG
>JBHHXA010000020.1:0-16204 GCA_046756805.1 Acidimicrobiia bacterium | reverse complement strand
GAGAGCTCAACGTCGTCTCGCAGCCGGAGCCGTCTAGCCGGCCCCGCGGCTCCGATAGGGTGCCGATCATGGACCTCTCGATCGAGTACTGCGCCACTTGAGGCTACGCAGACCGTGCCGTGAGCATGGTCGGGAAACTGCTCGAGCAGTTCGAGCATCAGATCGCACGTCTCACCCTCATCCCCGGCACCGGGGGTGCCTTCGAAGTGACGGCGGACGGCAACCTCGTCTACTCGAAGAGGGCGACCGGTCGCCACGCCGAGTACGACGAAGTAGCACAGCCTCTGTCCGAGCTCCTCGGCTGACAGCGCCACTACGGCACGCACGGAGGAGCGGCGGTCAGCCGCAGACGGCGCCGCGTTCCGCCGACTGGACGAGAGCCGCGTATTTCGCAAGCGCACCCGTCTCGTAGCGAGCGGGAGGCGGCCGCCAACGCGCGGCGCGAGTGTTGAGCTCGTCCTCGTCTACGAGCAAGTCGAGCCTGCGAGCCGGGATGTCGACACGTATCCGATCCCCATCATCTACCAGCGCGATGGGTCCGCCGGCGGCGGCCTCGGGGGCGACGTGGCCGACACACAACCCGGTGGTGCCGCCGGAGAATCTCCCGTCCGTGATGAGGAGCACGCCCTTCCCCAGGCCTGCCCCCTTGATGCCGGCGGTGATCGCAAGCATCTCCCTCATGCCGGGACCGCCCTTCGGGCCCTCGTAGCGGATGACGACCACCTCGCCCTCGTGCAGATCGTGTGCGAAGAGGGCGTCGAGCGCATCCTGTTCGTCGTCGAACACGCGGGCCGAGCCTTCGAAGACGTCGAGTTCGACACCGGCTACCTTCACCACGGCGCCCTCCGGGCAGAGCGACCCGCGCAGAACGGCGATACCCCCCTCGGCCGCAATCGGAGCGGACGGTGGTCGCAACACAGCCTGATCTCCCGCAGGTGCCACGTCGGCGAGATTCTCCGCCATCGTGCTGCCGGTCACCGTCATCACGTCGCCGTTCAGCAGCCCGGCATCGAGCAGGGTCCGCAACACCACCGGGACGCCACCGATCCTGTCCAGATCCACCATGTGGAATGCACCGAACGGCTTCAGATCGCCGAGATGCGGTGTGCGCCTGCTGATCGCATCGAAGTCCTCGAGCGTGAGGTCGACACCCGCTTCGTGCGCAATCGCGAGGAGATGGAGGACGGCATTCGTGGACCCACCGAGCGTCATGACCGTCCTCACCGCGTTCTCGAACGCGTCCCTCGTCATGATGTCCCTGGGCCGGATACCGGAAGAGAGCAATCCCAGGACCGCCTTTCCCGACTCCACGGCGTAGCCGCGGAGCCGCTCGTCCACGGCAGGAACCGTGGCGCTGCCCGGAAGCGACATCCCGAGCGCCTCACCGACCGCGGCCATCGTGTTTGCAGTGAACATGCCGGCGCAGGAGCCCGCACCGGGACACGCGGCACGCTCGATGGCGAGCAGATCGTCGTCGCTGATCGTGCCCTCGGCGTGAGCGCCGATGCCTTCGAACACGTCGACGATCGAAATGTCCTTGCCCTGGTAGGTGCCGGGCAAGGACGATCCGCCGTAGAGGAAGACCGAGGGTAGATTGTGCCGCGCCGCCGCCATGAGCATCCCCGGGAGGGACTTGTCGCAGCCGGCGATCGACACCATCGCATCGAACCGCTCACCGTGCATGACGAGCTCGACGGAGTCGGCGATCACTTCACGGCTCACCAGGGAGGCGCGCATGCCCTCGTGACCCATCGCGATTCCGTCGCTGACCGCGATCGTCGTGAAGATGAGCCCCACACCTCCCTCGTCGCGCACGCCCTGTTTGGCGAGCGCGCTCAGCTCGGGACCGGTGAGGTTGCACGGCGTGACCTCGTTGCCCGCCGAGACCACACCGACCTGGGGCTTCTCGAAGTCGTCGTCGGTGAGCCCCACAGCGCGGAGCATGGCGCGGGCTCCGGCCCGAGCCGGGCCTTCGGTGACGTCCTGGGAGAAGATCTTGAGCATGCGCAGACAATAGACCCGGTTAGATTGCCGGGGACCCACAGGATGACGCGCCCGGCGCCGTGTCCACGACCCGCCCACCACCACTACCGAGAAGTAGATGACGCTCACCGAGCCGCCCCAAACCGAACCCACGGTCGAGCCAGGCAAGCGCCGTTCCCTGTGGAAGATCGCGATCGTGGGCACGCTCGCGGTGGCCGTAGCGCTCGTGTTCGCAGCCGTGGCCTTCCTGCTGTGGACGAACTCCCGCATCGACAGGCTGGACGCAGAGGCGCTGCCCTCGCTCGCCACCGCGGCCGGTGAGAAGAGGACCATCCTCGTGGTCGGCACCGACGACCGCTCCTCGATCCCCGACGACTTCGACGACGTCTTCGGCGCCTTCGAGGGATCCCGCACGGACACGATCATCCTCGTCAACCTCACCCCCGGTGTGGGGGCGCAGATGCTCTCGCTTCCGCGAGATCTCAAGGTCGATATCCCCGGTGAGGGAACGAACCGGATCAACGCCGCATTCGTCTTCGGCGGTCCCGAGTTGCTCATCTCGACGATCAACTCCAACCTCGCCCTCGAGGTGAACCACTACGTCGAGATCGATCTCGCGGGGTTTGCCAGGCTGGTCGATGCCATCGGTGGCGTGAGCTTCCTCTTCGAGCACGCGGCGCGGGACGCCAAATCCGGCCTCGACGTCCCCGCGGGCGTCCAGCGACTCACCGGCGAGCAAGCCCTCGCCTACGTCCGCAGCCGCCAATACCAGGAGCTGCGCAACGGGACCTGGGAGACGGTCGGTGGCAACGATATCGGCCGTACCCGGCGTCAGCAGCAGATGCTGCTCACCCTCTTCGACGAGGTGGCCTCGAAGCGGAACGCATTCAACCTCCCGTCGTTCGCATCCACCTTCGCAGACGAGGTCACCGTCGATGCGGGGATGGGACTCGGAGTCATCGTCGATCTCGGCAGAGCTGCGCTCGACCTCTCCACGGCGGACATCGACACCCAGACCCTCCCCGTGGTCGACTTCCGCGGCCAGGACGGAAGGGCGTACGTCGTCCCCGCGGACGGAGCAGACATGTACCTCGCATCCTTCCGCAGCGGAGAGGCCTTCCCCGACTGACGCGGTCCTACGCCATCACTCCGACGGGGTCCACGTGAGTGACACGATGGCCCCCTTGGGATCGCCGGACATCGTTATGTCGGCCACCGCGTCTTCCCTCGTCCCATGGACGAACACGATCCGGGCATCGCCGTCGCCTGCGGAATCTGACGACACCTCGAAGCCTTCGCTGCGGAGGAACTCCTCGTACATCGTCAGCGTCGTATCGAAGATCGATACCGGGATCTCGAGGACGGCCGAGAAGGCCGTGCCGCCCGGGCTCTCGAACTCGAACCTGCTCGCGATGCTGTACTCGTGCGGTCCGGGGAACGGGAACCCGTCGGGCAGCGAGCCACCACCGAAGGTTGCGGTACCGCCACCTTCATCGCCGCTGATGGTGAACGAGCCCGATCCGTCGGGATCGAAGACGATGCCGTCGCCGCCCTCGTTTTCGAGCAAGCCCTCGACGATCTGCTCCGCCACCTCCTGATCTCCCGGTCCCCCGCACGCAGCGGCGACGAGCAGCGCCGCGCCGGTCGCGGCGGCCAGACGTCTCATGCGTGCCTCCTGGTGGCTTCCTCACCCCGTTCTACACCATCGAGCGAAGATACGCTCCCGCAACATCACCGCTTCAGATCGGCAACCGCCGCCACTAGCGCATGGAGGTCGTCATCGGTGTTGAAGTAGTGCACCGATGCCCGCACCAGCCCCGCGATGCCACGGCGGTCCATATCGACACGAGCTGCGGCGGGTGTCACCGTCCAGACGTTGATCGCACGTTCTCTCATCTGTCGCTTCACGGAGGCGGGGTCCAGACCCGACACGGTGAACGTGACGATGCCCCCGCGTTGCGTACCGAGGTCCCACACGTCGACACCCGGCAGGGATGCGAGCATCGAGCGCAGCGACGCCGCAAGAGATCGGATCCGGTCCCACCCGGCCTGGACCCCGACGGCCGCGGCATAGTCGAGGGCCGCCTTGAAGCCCGCTTTCGCGCCCATGCTCTGCTCCCACAACTCGAACCGTCTCGCATCGGGTCGCATCTCGTATCGATCCCCGGGCAGCCACGTGGCACCGTGCAGATCGAGCATGATCGGCTCCGTGTTCTCCAGCACTGCGCCACGAACGTAGAGGAACCCGACGCCACGCGGCCCACGCAGGTACTTGCGGCTGGTGCCCGAGAGGAAGTCGCATCCGATCTCTTCCACATCGATGGGGATCTGGCCCGCCGTCTGGCAGGCGTCGAGGAGATAGGGCACCCCGGCCGCGCGTGTAACCCGTCCGACGGCGGCCGCCGGATTGACGAGCCCTCCGTTCGTCGGCATGTGATTGATCGAAACCAGCTTGACCCGATCGTCGAGCATCGTTGCGAGGGCTTCGACGTCGATCTCGCCGCCAGGGGTATCTGCGACGACCTCCACGACGGCGCCCGTCCTCCGAGCCACCTGGAGGTACGCGATGTAGTTGGCGGCGTACTCGGTGGACGTGGTGACGATCCGGTCGCCTTCGCCGAAGTCGAGCGAGTAGAACGCCATGTCCCAGGCTCGGGTGGCGCTGTCGAGCACGGCAACCTCTCGCCGATCGGCACCCAGGAGGCCGGCAAGTGAGTCGTACGTGCCTTCGAGTTCGCTGCGGTGCGCTTCGGCGGTCTCGTACCCGCCGCGGCAGGCTTCCTCGTCGTGGTAGTCGCGCACGGCATCGATCACGGGCTGTGGTGGGAGCGAAGCGCCCGCGTTGTTGAGGTGCACGACGTGGCGCGACCCGGGGGTCTCGGCTCTGAGTCGGGCGATATCGAGCGACATGGGGCCGCGAGTCTATGGCGTCGTCGCTACCGTCGGCTCATGGCGACCGGGTTCCAGGTCACGTTCGACGCTTCCGATCCGCAGCGCCTCGCCGAGTTCTGGGCGGAGGCTCTTCAGTACGTCGTGCAGCCTCCTCCCCCGGACTACGACACGTGGGAGGAGTTTGCGGTGGCGATGGGGATCCCTGAGGACGAGTGGGGTCGACTCGCAGCCATCGTCGATCCCGCGGAGGAGGGTCCCCGGGTGCTCTTCCAGCGCGTGCCCGAGACGAAGACTTCCAAGAACCGCGTCCACCTCGATGTGAACGTAGGCGCCGGCCACGAACCCGAGAAGCGGAGGACGATCGTCGCAGCCGAGAGTGAAAGGCTCGGTGCGCTCGGGGCGGTCACGATTCGCACGCACGACGAAGGGCACGAGTACTGGATCGTGATGCGGGACCCAGAGGGCAACGAGTTCTGCCTCCAATGAGGGCACGGCGGGGCCCCGATCCGGCCCTTCCCCCTGTGATCCGGCGTCAGGGTACGAGCCGCCCCTCCATGCCGCCCGCAACGGTCACGACCTGACCGGTGAGGTGCCCGGACAACACGTCAGACGCCAACACGACGGCCTGCGCGGCGACGTCCTCAGGTCGGCCCAGCTTCTTGAGGGCCATCGTCGCGGTAACCTTCTCCACGTGACCGGGGTCGAGCCCGCGCTCGCCGATCATGGGCGTCAGCGTCCACCCCGGGGCGATGGCGTTGACACGGACTCCGGGGCCGATGCGTGCCGCCTCGTTCTTCGCGCTCAGCAGGAGGCCGGTGATGATGGCCCCTTTCGCCGCTGCGTAATCTGCGTGGCCGGCCTCGCCGTAGCTGCCGGCCGTCGAACCGATCATGACCAGCGATCCCGACCCGGTGTCGGCGGCATGGCGCAGAAACGCCCTGGCGGTAAGGAAGGTCGCGGTGAGGTTGGACGCAACGGTTCGCTCCCATCGATCCAGCGGGAGCCGCCAGATCGGCTCATCATCCGGAGGCCACCTGCCTGCGTTGGCGATGCACACGCCCAGAGTTCCCAGCGCCTCGACCGCGGCCGGGACGAGGGCATCGGCATCCTCCTCCACGGTGAGATCTGCCCCGAGGGCCACCCCACCAATCTCCGAGGCGAGCTCGCGAGCAGCCACGGCCGACGAGTGGTGGTGGACGGCGACAAGCGCCCCCTCCGCGGCGAACGCCCGAACGATGGCGGTGCCGATGCCACCGGCACCGCCGGTGACGAGCACTCCTCGACCCGCAAGACCGGTCTCCACGACACCTCCAATGCGAAGGGGCGAGTGTACGGCGCAACCTTGGTAGCGTCGCTCGGAATCCGAGACACAGCGAAGGAGCACCCATGGGTATCGCCATTCCCGACGACGTGCGTGAGATCGTCGACTCACCCATCTTCGCCCACATCGCCACCATCGACGATGACGGCTCACCCCAGCTGTCGGTGATCTGGTTCGAACGCAATGGCGACACGATCCGGTTCAGCACCGTAGAGGGACGTGCCAAGCCGCGAAACCTGCGACGAGACGCCCGCTGCACGATCTCGTTCGCACCGCTCGACAACGCGTATCGCAACATCGTGATCCGGGGCCGCGCCGTGTCTCTCGAGAACGCAGGGATGGGGATGATCGACCGTCTCGCCAACAAGTATCTGGGCGTCGAGAAGTACGAGTGGAGTCGGCCCGAAGAGGTTCGCGTCGACGTCACCGTCGAGGTCGAGCGGATCTCCGGCTGAGACCGGGAATACGGGAAGGCAGCACCGACGTGCTGATCGAGTATTGGGCCGACTACATCTGTCCCTGGTGCTACCTCGCGCTCGATCGAGTGCGTCATCTCACCGAGCGTCACGGGGTCGAGGTGCGGTGGCGTCCGTTCGAGCTGCATCCGGAAATCCCGCCCGACGGCGGTGAGGCGCCGGTCATCCGCCGCACGAGGGACACGTCGGATTGGCTCAGGACCCAACTCGAAGAAGCGGGTCTGACCACGGCGACCCGCACCACCTGGTCGAACTCGCGATTGGCACTGGCACTGTCGGTGTGGGCCGAGGACCTCCCCCAATGGCCGGAGCTGCATGTGGCGCTCTATTCGGCCTACTGGGCCGAGGGCCGCGACCTCGGCGACCCGGAAGAGCTGAAGGAGATCGCCACGGGGGTCGGCATTGCACACGATGCCGTCACCCGGGCGCTCGCAGACGGCTCGGGGTTCGAAGGCGTAGCCGCGGCGCGAGACCGGGCGCTCGACCTGGGGATCGCGGCGACTCCGGGTTGGCACCTCCCAGACGGCGCCGTGTTCACCGGTGTCCACGAGCGCGACGTGTTCGACCGGGTCGTCGCGAAAGCCCGCTCACGCAACGCCGAGCAGGATCACCCCCACGACAATCGCGGTAGCGGCTGACATCCGACGCATCCCCCAACCCTCCTGCAGGACGATCGCACCGACCGCCGCCCCCAAGACGACGGAGGTCTCCCTGGCCGCAGCGACGAGACCGATCGGCGCGAGGAGGGCCGCGCCCAACACCATGGCATAGGCCGCAAACGACATCGCACCCGCACCAACCAGCCGAACCGGGTGAGTGGCGGCCGCGGCGGCCAAGCGGCGCGCGCCTCGCACCGCGGCCACGACCGGGGTGAGCATGACCGCGGACGACACCGCGACGGCCGCGGTGTAGGCGAGCGCATCGTCTGCGGTTCGGACTCCTGCTGCGTCGACGAGTGCGTAGGCCGCGATCGCACCGCCGGTGGCCAGCGCCCAGCCGGCAGACCGCATGGCGGCGGGAACGTACGCCGTCGAGAGCACCGCGGCGGACACCACCAGCACCCCGACCGCGGCGATCGCACCGATCCGCTCCCCGAGGAACAGGAATCCGCCGAGCGCGACCAATGCGGGTGCTGCGCCCCTCGCGACCGGGTAGGCCACCGAGAAGTCGGATCGGACGTAGGCCCTGGCGAGCGAAGTCCAGTACGCCGTGTGGATGATGCCGCTCCAGACGATGTTCGGCATCGCAGCAGAATCCGGGAGACCGCCGATCGCGAGCACCACGACGGAGATCAGGGCCGCCCCCACCGCCACCGCCCACGCCGTGACGAGACGATCCTTGGAGGTCTTGACGAGGTAGTTCCACGCGACGTGGAGGAGGGCAGAGCTGAGAGCGAGGGTCAGCGCAGCTACAGGCACCCCGTCATCCGGTGATGAGGCCGCGGCCCCAGGTCAACAGGGTGCGCGGTCCATCGATGACAAAACGCGACAGTGTGGCGACCAGGACATTGCTCTCCGGAAGGTCTCCGGGCTCTCCGCGCCACACGTAATAGAGCTGTTCGACGGTGGGCGGGCCGACGGCGAGGTACTCCGGAACCGAGAAGTCGTCGCCCGTGGCATTGAGATAGGCGGCCTGGAGCGCCCCGCTCCTCCCCACACCGCCTCCGCAATGCATGTAGACCGCACCGTCGTTCTCCTCGACTGCCTCGAAGAAGCGAGCGACCAGCTCAGGTGGTGGCGCATGACCGTCCGTGAGGGGAAGGGGGAGATACTCCACACCGAGGGTGGCGAGGAACTCGGGGTCGTCGAGGATCGGGTCGCCGAGATCGCCCGTGCGCAGGTCGACGACGAGGGTCACACCGAGTGCGGCGAGGTCGGCAAACGCCGCGTTCGTCGGTTGAGCGCCGGAGTACAGCTTGTCGTCGACGCGCCGAAAGTTCCGGATCCGCGGCAGGTCGGGTTCATCGAGCACCACTTCGGGACCGGTGACCTCGACCACGAGCGTGCTCCCGATCACCACGGCGTTGCCGACCACCGCGACGGCAACATAGGACGTCGCGATCAGGACCGGCCAGCGCCACCATCGCCCCTTTCCCACGGTGGCGTAGAACCGGAGAGGGTGGCGTCTTCGGATGAACCTCGGCACGAAGCGCACGCCGGGACTCTACCGAGGGACCGGGGGAACACGTTCTCGAGTGGTCTGCAAGAGTGGCCGCCGGACGTACAACGTCGCGAGTGTGACCGATGCGACTCGATCCAGCCAAGACCTACCCGCAGTTCCGTGCAGGCGCCGAGCGCATGACCCAAGCCTGGGCCAAAGGAGAGACGCCGGATCGAGTCCCGGTGTTCGCCCAGCACCATGAGTTCTCGCTGCGAAGGTTTGGGCTCGACTGCGAGGAGTTCTATCGAGATCCTGAGCTCATGGTCGCCGCCCAGGTCGAGACCTGCGCTCAGCTCGGCCTGGACCTGCCGACCGTCGATTGGGATTGCTACAACGTCGAAGCCGAGGCGATCGGACAGCAGATCCTCTTCGACGCAGACAGCATGCCGGACGTGGATCGGGATCGGCCGCTCGTGGCGACCCCGAGCGACGTCGAGAAGATCACCGCACCCGACTTCGGCACCGCAGGTCGCTGCAGAGAGATCGTCACGTGATCGAGATGACTGCCGACAAGACTGGATTGCCGCCGTCGATCGTCTTCTGCGGGCCGTTCTCGTTCGTTGCCGACATTCGTGGCATCGAAGCCCTCATCTGCGACATCCTCGGCGCCCCCGAGGTCGCAGAGGAGATGCTCCGTCGCGCGGTCGACGAGGTCATCGCACCGTGATCAACCATCTGATCAAGACATTCCCCGATGCAGCGAGCATCTCAGGTGCAGACGCAACGGCGTCGATTCCCATCGTCTCGCAGACGCCGGCCGTCGAGTGGGTGATGCCGAGTGTCGAACGGTTGCGATCCGCCACCCGGGCAGACCTGAGCATCCCCAACTGGATCGGTGAGGCCGGGCTCGCCGACCCCGAGCACTTCCTCGACCTGAAGCTCACCGCCGCCGCGCATTTCATCGAAGGCCAAAATCCGGACGTGGAGCGGCTCGGCCCCGAGTACTACGTGGAGAAAGCCGCATCCTGTGACGTGCCGCTCGTGCTCGACGTGGTGACCGCGTTCCTTGCACTCGCAGAACCGCGCGCCGTGTGCGAGCGGGTCAAGCACTACGTGCAGGCCGGGATGATGCACGACCGCTTCGCGCTCTACCTGTGCAACCTCGGGGCCACGACACCCCAGGCCGACGTCCTCGCCGCAGTGGATGCGGCGCACACGTTCGGCGCATACTGAACGATGGTCGATTTCGTCATCCTCGGCGGCGGGTCTGCGGGCTGCGCGCTCGCAAACCGGCTCAGCGCAGACGCCGGCAACTCCGTGGTCGTGCTGGAAGCCGGTAGACGGGACTATCGGTGGGACGTCTTCATTCACATGCCGGCCGCACTGTCCATCCCCATCGGCAGCCGTTTCTACGACTGGAAGTACGAATCGGAACCAGAGCCTCACATGCACGACCGCCGCATCCACCACGCCCGGGGCAAGGTCCTCGGCGGCTCGAGCAGCATCAATGGCATGATCTTCCAACGCGGCAACCCGCTCGACTACGAGCGTTGGGCGGCCGAGCCCGGCATGGAGACGTGGGGCTACGCCCACTGCCTGCCCTACTTCAAGCGCATGGAGACCTGTCTCGCAGGTGGTGACGACTACCGGGGGGAGGACGGACCTCTGGTCCTCGAACGCGGCGCTGCTTCGACTCCGCTGTTCGAAGCGTTCTTCGAGGCCGTGCAGCAGGCCGGGTACGACCTCACCGGCGACGTCAACGGCTATCGCCAGGAGGGGTTCGCGGCATTCGACCGGAACGTCCACCGCGGCCGCAGGCTGAGCGCGGCCCGGGCCTACCTCCATCCCGTCATCCGTCGCCCCAATCTCGAGGTGAAGACGAGGGCGCTCGTGACCCGGATCCTCTTCGAGGGAAGACGTGCGGTCGGCGTCGAGTACGTCCATCAGGGCAGACCGAGGACCTTGCGGGCGCAAGAGGTCATCGTGTGTGGCGGCGCCATCAACACCCCCCAGCTGTTGCAGCTGTCCGGGATCGGCAACGCACGCGAACTGGAGATGCTGGGCATCGACGTCGTGGCCCATCTCCCCGGCGTCGGCGAGAACATGCAGGACCATCTCGAGGTGTACATCCAGCACTCGGCCGCGCGGCCCGTCTCGATGTCGCCCTACCTCAAGTGGTATCGACGTCCCGCAGTCTGGGCACGGTGGCTGGCGAGGCGGGGTCCGGGCGCTACCAACCACTTCGAAGCAGGCGGGTTCGTCCGCAGCGGGGCCGAAGCCGCCTATCCCGATCTGATGATCCATTTCCTCCCGGTCGCCGTCCGCTACGACGGGTCGGTCCCCGCCGGGGGCCACGGTTACCAGATGCACATCGGGCCCATGCACTCCGATTCGCGCGGTTCGGTGAGGATCACGTCCACCGATCCACGGGACAAGCCAGGCCTTCGTTTCAACTATCTCTCGACCGAGCGCGATCGCAGCGATTGGCTGGCTGCGATCGACATCGCTCGCACGATCTTCGATCAGCCCGCGTTCTCCGACCTCGATGGCGGCGAGCTGTCCCCGGGACCCGATGTCACCACCGACGAAGAGGTCCTCGATTGGGTGGCAGCGGAAGGCGAGACGGCGCTGCATCCCTCCTCCACGGCGACGATGGGTACGGCTGATCACACCGTCGTCGACCCCATCGACCTACGTATTCACGGTCTCGCCGGGATCCGGGTCGTCGATGCTTCTGTCATGCCGTTCGGCACGAACGGCAATATCTATGCACCCGTCATGATGATCGCCGAGAAGGCCGCAGACGCCGTCCTGGGCAACACGCCGCTGCCCCCCGAGACGGTTGATGTGTACCGCCACCAGACACCGGGGAGCCCGTAGCGGCACCGATCAAAGGTCCGATTGCCCCCGCTACCGTGCACGATCCGACATGACCAGCAAGTCCATGGGCTCGGGGCCCGCCATCGCCATCGCCCTGCTCGCCGCGGCCTACGTCGCGGCGCAGATCCTCGCCGACGTCTCCAGCCTGAGGCTCGTGGACCTGTTCGGCAAGGCGATGGACGGCGGCACGGTCATCTACCCCATCACGTTCACGCTGCGAGACCTCATCCACAAGGTTGCGGGCAAACGCGTCGCGCGAACCCTCATCGTCGCTGCCGCGGCCATCAACCTGTTCATGGCCGCCCTGTTCTGGTTCGTGTCGCGCTTCCAGCTCATCGCAGACAGTGGTCCGCAATCCGAGCTGTTCGCCGATGTGCTGGGACCCGTGTGGCGCATCGTGTTCGCTTCGATCATCGCCGAGGTCATCTCCGAGCTCATCGATACCGAGGTCTACGCGGCGTGGGTGCGTCGCTTCGGTGAGACGAGGCAATGGGGCAGGGTGCTCGTGTCCAACGCCGTCGCCCTCCCGATCGACTCCGTGGTGTTCGCCGTCATCGCGTTCACCGGCCTCGTACCCGGGTCGATCGTGTGGGAGATCATCTGGCTCAACATCCTCTTCAAGAGCGTCGCCACCGCCGTCACGATCCCGCTCATCTACACCGTCCGGCCCCACCCGATCGTGGACGACGAAGCCAGCCTCACCCGGTGAGGCACCGCCGGTGCCTCCCTCAAAGGACGGCGGCAGCGGCGGTCACGAGGAGTGCGCCGACGACGGCTACGAGAAGCAGACCGGAAGACAGACAGCCGCGCCGGGCACTCTGGGGAGGCTGGTACTCGGCCAGCACCTCTGCGGTAGCCGCCGCGATCTCGCTCGTCTCCTCCGTCACCTTGTTGGTGCGTTCACGGAGCTCCTCGTAACGCGCCCGATCCTCTGCCGAGAGCCATGCCAGGTCGACTTTGGCAAGGGCCTTCTCCGCTGCTGCCGGGTCGAAGCCGTCCAAGGCCGCGTCGGCCCCGTCGAGGTGACGCCTCGCCAGCTTGACCGACATGTCGCGTCTCCGCACGGCACCGTCGAGGTGGAGTTGCGCCCCGCGCCGGATCTCGGCCGGCACCAGCTCGAGCAGGCGAGCCGTGTTGTCCCGCGCCGCAAGATCCAGCAGCGCCGCATAGTGGTCGTGACGCGCCAGCGCCTGGATCCTGTTGGCGAGATCGTCGGCGGCGTCGGTCGCTGCGGCAATTGCCGCAGACAGCCGCTCGCCGGCGGCCGAGCGCGCCTCGCCTTCCATGCCTCGCACCAGCGCCTCGGCATCCCCGAACCGGAACTGTTCGAGTGCGGCATCGAACTCTTGAGACTGATCGGACACGACCAGCAAGGCTACCGCCGGTCTCCGATCGTGGCGCCGCCCTGCCGGGCGCTCCCGCGGCCGGTCAGCGCAACGCCGGGATCACCTCGCGGGCGAACAACTCCAGTCCTGCGGTGTCGTACGCGGCGTCGGGGAAGTTCACGATGGCGTACCCGGCACCCGCAGCCTTGTACGGCTCCAGTTTGTCGACCAGCTGTTCGGGCGTGCCTGCGGTAGAAAGCCAGAATCGCTTGGCACGCTCGACGGCTTCCGCATCGAGAACTGTCTCGTACCGGGACAGGAGATCGCCTTTGCGCTCCTCGACCTCTGCGGTGGTCTCGCCACAGATGAACGTGAAGTTCGTCGTCCGAGTGATGTCGTCGTAACGCCTGCCGACGTTCGCACAGTGACCGCGCAACACGTCGGACTTGTGACGGAACTCCTCAGGAGACTGGCCGAAGTTCGTGTAGGCAGCGTGCCGCGCCGCGACGTCGAGCGTGAGCTTCTCCCCACCGCCGGCAACCCATAGCGGGATGTGTGGGTCCTGGGCGCCCTTCGGCGAACAGATGGCTCATCCAGCCGATAGTGGGCGCCTGCGTAGTGGACGACGTCCTCGGTCCAGAGTCGCTGCATGATCTCGACCGCCTCACCGAGTTGTGCGATGCGGGTCGATGCCCTGGGGAAGTCGTATCCGTATCCGCGGTATTCGTGCTCGTACCACCCGGCACCGATCCCCATCTCGACCCGACCGCCGCTGAGGACGTCGATCGAAGCCGCCACCTTCGCCAGGTAGGCCGGGCTCCGGTACGAGTTGCAGGTGCACATCTGACCCAGCCGCACGGTGTCGGTAGTGACGGCGAGCGCGGCCATCAGCGTCCAGGCCTCGTACGTCACTTCTTGCGTGGGGGCGGGAACGGTGTGGAAGTGGTCGAACACCCACAGCGACTCAAAGCCCGAGGATTCGATGGACTTCGCCACCGAGAGCATCGTTTCCCAGTGGCTCTCATTCGCGATCCCAACGAGATCGAGCCGCCATCCCTGCGGTACGAACGCTCCGAACCTCATGTCGCCTCCCAGGGATCGTCTGACCGGTCGCAGACCCTACCCGGCGCATTCGCTCTCTCCGGCGGGTCTCCCCGACCTCGGTCCACGGCCCCGGCGGTATCGTGACGGTCGGCACGCACGAAGGACAACGCCATGAGATTCCGCACGCGACAGATCCACGCGGGGGTGACTCCCGACCCGACGACGGGAGCCGTGCTCACGCCCATCCACCAGGCCACGACCTTCGTCCAGCCTTCGGTGGACGAGTACATGGTCAAGGGGTTCACGTACTCCCGGTCCGGCAATCCGACGGTCGCCGCGCTCGAGGCGAAACTCACGGATCTCGGAGGCGGGGTCGACACGGCGAGCTTCGCCACCGGCATGGCGGCGATCAATGCGGTCTTTCTCACCTTCCTCGACGCCGGTGCTCACGTCGTCATCTCAGACGTCGCCTACGGTGGCACGTACCGCCTCTCCACCCAGGTGTACACGCGGTTCGGCGTCGAGTTGAGCTTCGCCGATACGGCAGACCCCGATGACGTCGCGGCGGCGATCCGGCCCAATACTCAGCTCATCCTCACCGAGACGCCGGCGAACCCGACGCTGAAGCTGACGGACATCGCGGCCGTGTCGGAGATCGCTCAGGAGCACGGCATCCCCCATGCCGTCGACAACACGTTCCTCACGCCGTACTACCAGCGCCCGCTGGAACTCGGCGCCGACATGTCGATCCACTCGACGACCAAGTACCTGGACGGACACAACGCGACCGTCGGCGGCGCCGTCATCCTCGGGTCGAAGGACCACGCCGAGCGCCTTCGGTTCATCCAGAACTCGACGGGGACGATCATGTCGCCGTTCGTCGCCTGGCTCACGCTCCAGGGTGTCAAGACACTCAGCGAGCGCATGGATCGCCAGTCCGCCAACGCGCACCGGGTGGCGTCGTTCCTCGAGAGCCATCCCAAGGTGGACCGCGTCGCCTATCCGGGTCTGGCTTCCTTTCCGCAGCACGACCTCGCCAAGCAGCAGGCAGCGGGTTTCGGTGCGATGCTGTGGTTCGAGGTCGTGGGCGGCGCCCCGGCCGGAAAGGCGCTCATGGACTCACTCGAGCTGTGGACGCTGGCCGAGAACCTGGGTGCCGTCGAGTCGCTGGCCACCCACCCGGTCACGATGACGCACGCCGCCATTCCCCCGGCGGAGCGGCTCCGGGTCGGCATCACAGATGGACTCGTCCGCCTCTCAGCGGGTCTCGAGGATGCAGAGGATCTCGTCGCGGATCTGGCGCAAGCGCTCGACGCCGTCTGACCTGCCGCGACCGGGGCCTCACACCTACGAAAGCGCGATTTCGAACGTGCCCTCTGCCGTGTCACCGGCGTCGAACGTCACGATGTAGGTCCCGACGAGCGCCGGGGCGTCCGTCAGCGAACCCGTCGCCTCGAACCTCGCGATCCCGGCGGCCGGTACGTCATCGGCGATGATCGTGATGCCGTCCGCACTCAATTCGAATGAGACATCTCCGAAGACCGACGTCTCCAAGCCGCCACCACCGGTGAGCAGATCGAACGCATCGAAACCCCATTCCTCCGGTGCCGGATCGCCCTGCCCGAACACGCCCCCACCGAGATCCATCGACACGATCACGCCGTCTTCGACGATTTCGAGGTCGAAGTCCGCGGACCCGCTGGAGCCGAACGTCGTGTTGGACCAGGTACCCGTCCACGCCCCGACGAAGCCCTCGATCGCCGCGATGAGCGGGTTCACGGCCTCGGTCGTCGTGGTGGTGGGTGCCGCGGTCGTGGTCGTCGGTGCCGCGGTCGTCGTAGTAGGTGCCGCGGTCGTGGTGGTGGGAGCTGCCGGGGTGGGGGGAGCGGCCGTGGTCGCGGCCGTCGTCGGTGCCGCGGTGTCTCCCGTGATGACCACGTCGTCATCCCCGCAGGCAGCCGCCAGCACCACCAGCGCCGCCGCCGCGATCATCAGCCTCGATCTCATGCGCACCTCCTCGGAGTAGAACGGCGAGGTTACCGCCGCGTCGGGTACCGACCGGCGCAATCCGCATCCGTCGGGGAGTGCCGCTGTCTTGCGGGCTTTCGCTCTCCCGACCGAGTCGGTCCACCCGCGCGGCGATGAAGAGAGGCGAGTGCGATCGACGCCGCGAAGGACCTGTG
>JBHHXA010000019.1:0-16368 GCA_046756805.1 Acidimicrobiia bacterium | reverse complement strand
CGGGCAACCTAGCCCGCCGTGAGCGAGCAGCCTGCCGGCGATCAGACCGCCGCGGGCGTGGCGATGCGGTCGAACGCCGCAGCGAAGTCGTCCCTGATGTCGTCGATGTGCTCGATGCCGACGGAGACGCGGATGAGATCGGGTGTCACCCCGGCCGCGGCCTGCTCGGTCTCGTCGAGTTGCTGGTGCGTCGTGGACGCCGGGTGGATGACGAGCGTCTTGGCGTCGCCCACGTTGGCGAGGTGCGACGCCAGTTCGACGTTGTCGATGAACCGCTTGGCGTCTTCGTACCCGCCTGCGATCCCGAAGCTGAGCACCGAGCCGTACCCATTGCGCAGGTACTTCTTTGCGATCTGGTGCGATGGGTGCGACTCGAGGCCGGGGAACGACACCCACGACACAGCGTCATGTTGCTCGAGCCATTCTGCGATCTCCTGGGCGTTGTCGACGTGGCGCTGCACCCGCAACGACAGCGTCTCCAGACCCTGGAGGAACAAGAACGAGTTGAACGGCGAGAGGGCGGCACCGAGGTCGCGCAGCCCTTCCACCCGTGCCCGGATCGCAAAAGCGATGTTGCCGAACGGGCCGTCCGGTCCGAACACCTCTGCGAAGTTCAGCCCGTGGTAGCCGGGAGCCGGCTCCGAGAACAGCGGGAACTTGTCCGACCGCCAGTCGAAGCTGCCCGAGTCGACGACGACGCCGCCGATCGACGTGCCGTGGCCACCGATCCACTTCGTGGCGGATGCGACCACGATGTCTGCGCCGTGGTCGATGGGCCGTACCAGGTATCCGGCTGCGCCGAACGTGTTGTCGACGATGAGCGGGATCCCGTGGTCGTGGGCCACGTCGGCGAGCCGCTCCAGGTCGGGCACGTTGTATTGCGGGTTGCCGATGGACTCCACGTAGACGGCCTTGGTGTTCTCGTCGATCGCAGCGGCCAGTGCTGCGGGGTCGTCACCGTCGACGACGGTGACCCCGATCCCGAGCCGGGGGAGCGACACCTTGAACTGGTTGTACGTGCCCCCGTAGAGGAAACTCGTCGACACGATGTTGTCTCCCGCCTGGGCAATCGTTGCGATTGCCGTCAGCTGTGCGGCTTGCCCCGAGGCGGTCGCCACTGCGGCGACTCCACCTTCGAGCGCGGCGATCCGCTTCTCGAACACGTCGGTGGTCGGGTTCATGATCCGGGTGTAGATGTTCCCGAACTCCTGGAGGCCGAAGAGGCTCGCCGCATGGTCGGCATCGTCGAACACGTAGCTGGTCGTCTGGTAGATGGGCACGGCCCTGGCGTTCGTCGCCGGGTCGGGATCCTGCCCCGCATGGAGCTGGAGCGTCTCGTATCGGTACTGCTTGTCGGGCATGGTTGGGTCTCCTCGTCGTCGTTGAACGGCTTCAACGGCGGCGGCTCCCGGGCGGCGTTCGTGTCCGTAAACGACACAACCGCCGTCCCGAAGATTGGAGAGGCGGTTGAAAAAGGAGGTTCTCCTCGTTCATCTGTCTCTCGGCCAACGCCGGGAGCAGGATTTGGCACCGTTCCCCAATGGGTGGTTGCCAAGGCTTCACAGGGCCTGTTCCCTCCACCTTTCTCGATGAGTGTTTCGCAGTGTGGGTCGTCCGGACCGTCCTCCCTGTTCGTATGGGCATGTTTGTAGGGATCTGGTCACTGTGTGTCAAACGCTGCGGGTCACGGGGCCGGCGGTGTGCGGGCAGCGTGCGATCTATCGTGCGGCCTCAGATCTGGCTCTGCGACGGGAGCGACCATGAGCGGCGGCATCGGACGCGTGGAGACGCAGTTCTTCACGTTTGCGTCTGCTCGAGAGCCGTTCGTGCTGCATTGCGGCACACCGCTCGCCGAGGTCACGCTGGCCTACGAGACGTACGGCACGTTGAACGAGGACCGTTCGAACGCCATTCTGGTGTTCCACGCGCTGTCCGGGAGCCAGCACGCGGCAGGGTTCAACCCGGACGTTCCCGGCATCGGCGGTCGCTGGACCGAGGAGGTCCACGTCGGGTGGTGGGACGACTTCATCGGCCCGAAGAGAGCGATCGACACCGACCGGTTCTTCGTCGTCTCAGCCAACTATCTCGGGGGGTGCTACGGCTCGACCGGTCCCGCGTCGATCGACCCCGCCACGCAGAAGCCGTACGGGTCGAGCTTCCCGTGGCTGTACTTCGCCGACATGGTCGACGCCCAGCTCCGGCTGCTCGATCACCTCGGCATCGAGAAGCTCCACGCCGCCGTCGGCGGCTCCACCGGCGGTGTGATGGCGCTGTCACTGGCGACGCGATACCCGGACCGCGTCGACATCGTCATCCCCATCGCCGCGGGCGTGCAGACCACGGCGTTGCAGCGGATCCACAACTTCGAGCAGATCAACGCCATCCAGAACGATGCGTCCTTCGCAGCTGGCAACTACTACGAGGCCGAGCGGCCCGACGCCGGGCTCGGGCTGGCCCGCATGATCGGGCACAAGACCTTCGTGTCGCTGCGGTCCCTGTCGCAGCGGGCGAGGGACGAGGTCATCGACCAGGACGACGGCCCCGGTCTCTACACCTTGAGTGACCCGCTCGAGTCGTACATGCGGCACCAGGGCGAGAAGTTCGTCGAGCGATTCGATGCGAACTCCTATCTCAGGATCATGCACGCCTGGAACACCTTCGATCTCGTCGCCGAGGCGGGGAGGGACGATCTCGCCGATCTGTTCATCGACTCGAAGCACCAGCAGTACATGGTGTTCTCCATCGACTCCGACGTGTGCTTCTACCCCGACGAGCAGGAGGAGATGGTCCGGTACCTCGACCAGGCGGATGTGCCGTACCGATGGATCACCGTGCATTCGGACAAGGGCCACGACTCGTTCCTTCTCGAGCCGAGCCTGTTCCTCCCCCACCTCGTCGACACGTTGACGAATGGCTACTGAGGCGGGCGGGAGACGCAGGCTGGGTTCGCTGTTCCGGCCCCGGCTGCCGTGGACGGTGGGTTCGGCGCAGCGGCCGATCGGCGTGTTCGACTCGGGCGTCGGGGGTGTCTCGATCCTGAGGGAGTTGCGCAGGCTGATGCCCGACGAGACGGTCGTGTACGTAGCCGATCGCGCCTGGGCCCCGTACGGAGGGCGGAGCCTCGAAGAGGTTCGGGACCGCTGCGTCGCCGTCACCGATCTCCTTCTCGTGCGCGGCGCCAAGATGGTCGTGGTGGCGTGCAACAGCGCATCTGCCGCGGCGTTGCATCATCTCCGGGAGCTGCATCCCGACGTCCCGTTCGTGGGGATGGAGCCCGCGGTGAAGCCTGCGGCCGCCGTGACGAACGGCGGGGTGGTCGGCGTGCTGGCGACGGCTGCGACCTTCCAGGGTGAGCTCTACGCCTCGGTGCTCGATCGGCACGCGGCGGGCGTCGAGGTGGTCGAGTCTGCGGCTTTCGGGCTCGCCGAGGCGATCGAGGAGGGTCGCACCGGAGACGCTGCATCCATCGTGCGCAAGCACGTCTCGCAGATGCGGGCGGCCGGCGTCGACACGATCGTGCTGGGATGCACCCACTACGGCTTCGTGGCCGACCTCATCGCCCAGGAGGCAGGACCAACGGTCCGCATCGTGGACCCGTCCTCCGCCGTGGCACGACAGGTGGTGCGGGTCGCACGCAAGGTAGGTCTCAACCGGTCGGGCTCCGGCACGACGACCTATCTTGCGACCGCCGATCCAGGCGGATTCGCCGATCGTCTCTACGACCTCGTCGGGTTCAGCTCCGGAGTCTCCGCCGTCGAGATCTGACTGCGGCGCTCACGAGCGGGCCACGGTGCCGATCCGACCGAACCTGAGGAACCACCGGGTGCCGTCCCGATCGTCGATCACCACGTGATCTTTCGCCACGACCAGGATCTCGCCCGTCACGGTACCTGTGGCGAGGCACAGGGTGACCCCACGGTGCTCACGCTCCAGCTGCCGCAGCTTGGCCTGCATCGAGCTGGCTCCGTATCGACTGCGGGAGCGTCCTGAGCCCTTGGAGCGAGCGACGACCGACAGCGTGATCGGGCCGTCGAGGTTGACGTGCACGAGGCGATTACCCGGGCCCAGGAGCGTGGCGAGGGATCCCGCGGCATCGACTACCGGCCCTTCCACGCGGTCGCTCCCGCACCCGACGCGGGCGATGTCGCCTCGGGAGAGCATGTCGAACGCGACCTCCTCCAGCGTGCGTCTGGAGGTCCTGAGGATCCGGGCTGCTGACTCCTGTTCCTCGGCGGCGCGCCGGTAGTCGTCGCCGACACGGGCCCGCAGCTCACGTTGGAGCGAAGCGAGGCTGTCGTGATCCCTCATCGCTTTCATCTCGTTCGACATCAAAGACAATGCAATCTAACATAAACCATGCTATTCATACTTGGACCGAGCGACCATGACCGGAGCACGACATCGATGGACTTGAAGGACCCTTCGGATTCGGGTGCGCCCAGTCGGTCACGAAGACCGCTGACGAGCTACCTCTCGCTCGCCCACGTGATCATGCTGGTGGCCGGCACCCTGGCGTTCCTGCTGGTTCTCCTCGTACTGCGGGATCGTGACGCCACCACCGAGGTCGTTGTGGCCGCAGGAGACCTCGAGCAGGGACAGACGGTGGATGCGGACTCGCTTCGCGTCGTCGACCTCCCCGCCGCGGTCCTCGAGCTCGGCAGTCTCGCGGCACCCGCTCTTGCGACCACAGCCACCGACGCCGGATGGAAGGTCCAGGTCGCCCTCGCCGAAGGAGCACCGCTCCGGATCGGCGATGTAGCACCGCCACTCTCCCACGGTGTGGGGAGGCTCATGGCGATCAGCGTCGATCCGAACCGTGCAGTCGCCGGTGCCCTCGTCCCAGGCGATCGTGTGGACGTGATCCGGGCTGCACCGGACCGGGCCCAGTACGTCTCGCAGTACCTCGAGGTCGTGGGTGTCGACAGCGGCGGATCCCGGTCAGGTGGCTCGACCCTCACGCTCACGGTCGTCGTGACCCCGGAAGCCGGGTTGCTGATTGCGTCCGCCCTGTCGGCCGGAGACGTTCACGTCGTTCGCTCGACGGGTGCGGCGGCTCCCTCGCTCACGGATGCCCACAGGGACACGACCGATGGTTGAGCCCGTCGTCGTGCTTGCGCACTCGCCGCGAGATTGGGCCCAGCGCCTTCACTTCTTCGTGATGGACCACGGGGGCGCAGTCGTTCGTGGCTACGCGATGACCGTCGAGGAGATCCTCGCCGATGCTCCCGACGTCGCGGTGCTGGACGATGTGACCTCGTTCCTGTCGCCCTTGGCAATCGAACGGCTTCATGAGCGGGGAGTGGCCGTCATCGGCGTGTTCGAGGACGTCTCCGGCGAGCCGGGGAAGTGGAGGCTTCTCGAGCTCGGAGTAGATGCGGTGCTCGTCTCGGATGCGCCGCCCGAAGCGTTCGTGGCCGAGATAGCCGATGTAGCCCGCGATGCCCGCCATGCGAGAACGAGAGCCGGTGAAGGAGATCGAGCGAGAGCGCCGCAACGCGGCGACCTGATTGCGATCGCATCCGCGGGCGGAGGAACCGGCGCCACAGAAGTGTCTGTCGCGCTGGCGACCGCGCTGGGTCGCTCCGGCGTCGACACCGTCATCGTCGACGCTGACGATCAGTCACCCGGGCTCGCGGCTCGGCTGCAGAGCCCACTCCATCCCAACCTGTTGTCCGCGCTCGATGCGCTCCTTCATCGCAGCGGGTCGATCACCGATTGCTTGCACGCTGTAGACGACGGTTGGCACTCGGCGTTGCCGGGGATCGTCTCTCCGCGGGAGTGGAAGCGGCTCCGAGGAACCGAAGTGGTCGACCTGCTGCTCGCACTTCGCGCCGACCACACCTGCGTCATCGCCAACACCGGGCCCCGGATCGAGGAGCTGACCGGTCACGCCCCTGGTGCGAGGTTTGCCGTGGCGAGGGCCGTAGTTGCCGCTGCCGATGCCGTCGTCGCTGTCGCCGTGGCCTCGCCGACCGGTCTGCGGAGGCTCCTCGAGTGGGCGGTCGAAGCGCAGCCGCTCGTCGGCGACCGCCCCGTCCACGTCGTACTCAACCGTCACGCCGGTGGAGCCTCCACCCGTGGCCAGCTGACCGCAGAACTCGCTGCGGCCTGGAGCCCGGCGTCGGTGACGGTGACTCCGTACGACACCGCCGTCGTCGGAGCCGAGTGGCGTGGGGCCACGGTGCCGCGAGGACCGTTCACCAACGCTCTGAGCCCGCTCGTGAAACAGGCTTCCGCACCGTGACCACGAGTGCGTACGAGCAGATCCGGGGGCTGGCGATCGACCGGCTGGATGCGGCGGGCGTCGATCCGGCGGGTGACGCAAAAGCCGTTGCCGTAGCCGTGAGCGATGCAGTGGCACGGTACGAAGCAGGAGAGCATCACGGCCTGCGCGACACCCGGCACATGGTCGCGAGGATCGTGGCTTCGATCACGGCCTTCGGACCGCTCACGGACCTGCTGGCAGACGAGGACGTGGAGGAGATCTTCATCGAGGGCGATCGGGTTACGTACATCGGCGGCGGCGGTGCGCTGCGCTCGCTCGCGGACCCGGTGACCGAGCCGGAGACGAAGCATCTCGTGACGCGTCTCATCGCCGCGGCCGATCGCAGGCTCGATGCGGCAAGTCCCATCGTGCAGGCGAGGGTTCTCGGCGACTCCGCCAGGCTGACCGCCGTCATACCGCCGGTTGCCGACCGGCTCTCTGCGACGATCCGGCGCTACGCGCTGAGGCGCACGACGCTGGATCACCTCGTCGAGCTCGGGTCGCTGTCATCGCCGGCCGCAGACTTCCTCGCCGCGGCGATGCAAGCCTCCGCCTCGATTCTGATCTCGGGACCGCCTGGAGCGGGGAAGACATCGCTGCTGGCCGCGCTCCTGGTCGCGGTGCCCGCCGCCCAGTGCGTCCGGTGTGTCGAAGAGGTGCGCGAGCTCAACGTCGACCTCGGCCCGCATTCGTCGTTCTACGAAGCCCGCCCTCCCGGCATGGACGGCGGCGCTTCGGTCTCGGTGCGAGACCTCGTCAAGCTGGTGCTGGCGATGCGTCCGGATCGCATCGTCGTTGGCGAAGTGCGCGGCGCCGAGGCCTTTGAGCTGACGAGAGCGTCGAATGCGGGTTGCGGCTTCTGTTGCTCGGTGCACGCCAACTCCGCCCGTGCGGCGCTCGAGGCGCTCGTCAACGCCGCACTGATGGCGGGGGAGAACATCACCGAGCGCGTGGTGCGGAAGATCTTTGCGTCGACGATCGACTTCGTGGTGCACCTGGATCGCGATCCGGTTCCTCTGGTCGGGGGTGGGCTGCGGCGCCGTGTCGTCGAGATCCTCGCCTTGCGGCGCGATCACGGAAACGAGTTCGTCGTCGAGACGCTCTTCAGCCGGGACGGGCTGGAGGCCCCGATGGCCTGGACGGGTGCGCTGCCACCCGAAGAGATGACGACGCGGCTGGAGACGGTGGCGCAGGCCTCGCTGCGTGCCATGTGCGCCGGTAGGCCGGCATGATGCTCCTCGCAGCGACGCTGGCGGCGCTGGCAGTCGGGACCGCCACCGGCCTGGTGATGGGCACCGTGCCCGCCGAGCGCAGGAGGCCCCCATCACGCCCGGTTCGATCGAACCCGCTTCCTGTTCGACGTGATGGAGCAGCGGCTGCGATCGCCGGCATCGTCACCGGTGTGCTGACGCGAGCGGTCTTGCCTGCGTTGGCGGTGAGCGCAGTGGCTCTTGCCATGTCGGTGCGGCGCAGACACGACAAGCAGCGGCGCGAAGCCGCTGCGCTGCGCGAGGCGTGGCCGGATGCATTGCGCCATATGACGGCGGTGGTACGGAGCGGATCGTCCGTCGAGGCTGGCATCGTCGAGGTGGCGCAGTCTGCCCCGCAGCCGCTGCGTGCCGTGCTGCGCAGGGTCGAGTCGCGTTCCAGGGTCGTGGGGTTGCGAGCGGCCCTCGAGGCTCTTCGCGATGAGAGCGCAGATGCGACGACCGACAGGGTCGTCGAGGTTCTGGTCCTGGCCCAGGAGCGTGGCGGATCGTTCGTCCCGGTCATACTCGAGGATCTTGCGGACGCTATCGCGGCCGACCTCAGGACCGCCGAGGAGATCCGCACGGCGAGCATGGAGCAGCGGCTGAACGCACGCATCGTGTTCGTGGTGCCCTGGGCGATGCTCGGCCTGCTGACCCTGAGGCCGGGGCCGTACCGGAGCTTCTACGCGTCACGCCCCGGCTTCGTCGTCATCGCGATGGGCGGGATGCTCAGCATCGGCGGCGCCGCCCTGGCCGCACGACTGGCCCGGCGTCCGCCTGAGCCGCGAGTGCTCGCGAGGGGGCGCTCGTGATCGGCGTCGAATGGGTCGTTGCAGCGTGTGCGGCGGTCTCTGCCGGGGCGGCGGTGTCCGTACTGGTCCCACCTCCTGTGCGGCTGCGATGGAGGGCCCGGCCATATCTCGCGTACTCGAGGAGCCTGCTGGGAACACCGGTCGACCCCGCGACGATCGACGCCGCCGGGGTGCGCAGAGCGATGGGGCGCCAGATGTTGCTGCGTCTGCGTGGCGCTGGGAATCGTTCGCTCCGTCGCAAGCTACGCGGCTCAGGGCTCTGGCCGCACACCGATGACGAGACCCGGGTGATCCGGTACCGCGCCGGCGTTCTCGGTGCCACCGTCGTAGGAGGAGCGGCCGGAGTGGCGGTAGCCGCCTTGACCACCGGCTCGGCGGGGCGGGTGCTGGCTCTCCTCCTCGCGGGTGGAGTCGGCGGTGGCTCTCTGTGGAGGGGACGGGTCGATCGAGCGACGCGGACCAGACGAGAACGGATGCGGCTGGAGCTGGCGACGGTCGATCAGCTTCTCGCCATGTGGGTGCGCGCCGGGGGAGGGATTGTGACGGCGGCCCAGAGGCTGGTCGAGCGGGGGCGTGGCGATGTCGTCGACGAGATCGCCGAAGGGTTGCGGCTCCACCTGAGCGGGATGTCGGTCGAGGCTGCGTTCCATCGGGTTGCGAAGCAGACGCCGGAACCGCATGCCCGCCGTTGCTACCAGCTGCTTGCAGGCGCTCACATCCGTGGCTCGGACTCGGCCGGAGCACTGCTGGCGCTTGCCGAAGACGTGCGCGCAGCACGAAGGGACGGCATGCGCAGGGTCGCCGCCAGACGCAGGGCGGCGATGCTGTTTCCCATCGTCGCCGTGCTGGGCCCGGTGCTGATTCTCTTCGTCGCTGCGCCGTTGCCCTGGATCGTGTTGCGCTCCATCGCCTAGGAAGAAGGGAACTGTGATGAGACGTGTGTGGGCATGGGTCTGTGCGGTGGTTCGGGCCGAGCCCGGCTTCCAGACCGCCGAGGCCATCGGGATCGCGGCCGTCGGGCTGCTCGTGCTGCTTGCGGTCCTGGCTGCGATGGAGACCCTCGGAGTGGACGTCATGGCATGGATGCGCGGCCAGCTCGGTGTCCCCGGAAGCTGATCCGGCAAGACCACGGGTTCGGATCCGCCGAGTGGGTGGCGGCGATGGCCATGGCGATGGTGCTTCTCGTCGTGGTCGCCAACCTCGTCATCGCCCAGTACGTGCGGGGCGCCACCCAACTGGCCGCGGACGAAGGGGCTCGCATCGGCTCCGCGCTCGGAGGCGACTCCTGGAGTTGCGAGGCTCGGGCGGAGACCGTCCTCAGGGGGTCCCATGGGCTGCTCGGCGGTCCGGCAGGCAGCAGCGTGCAGGTGAACTGCTTTCTCGATGCTTCGGATGGTGTCGAGGTGATGGTCGCCGTGGGAGCCGGCCTACTCCCGGGATGGCTACCGGGCCTCGAGGAGACACCGTTTCGGATAGAGACCAGGTCGGTCGTCGAGTCGCCGCCGTGACCGATGGCTTCGCCTCCGTGCAGTGGATGATGGGGCTCGGCCTCATCGTGGTTCCCGCCGCCGTCATCGTGCTCACGCTGGCGCCCTGGTACGAGCGTGCGGGCCTGGGTGCGCTGGCGGCACAGGAGGCGGCACGCACCGTGGCGGTCGCCCCGACCTGGGATGAGGGAGTGGTCGCAGCGGAGGCCCTCATCGCCCGGATCGCAGCGGCGCGCTGCCCCGAGGAGCCGCAGTGCCTCAGCGTCGCTGTTCGCTCATCGGTGCCCGGCAGACTCGAGCGGGGAGGCACCGTCACCGCCGAGGTCGGCGTCACGCTGCCCCGGGTGGTGATCCCATTCGTCGGATCGTTCGGAGCGGTCGAGCACCGGGTCACCTCGGTCGAGGCGGTGGACAGATATCGGAGCCTCGATTGAGCGAGCGCGGGTTTGCCGCTCCCGTGCTCGTCGTCGTCCTGGCTCTGGTCGTCTTTGCCCTCGGAGGCGTCACGAGCGACCTGTGGCGGCTGCTGCACGCACACCGGGTGTTGTCCGGCGAGGTCGACGCTGCCGCATCCGCGGCCGCATCCGCACTCGACGAAGCCGCGTATCGCGCCGACCCCGAAGGTCCGCCCCGGCTCGACCCGATCCGGGCCCGGGAACTTGCGTGTGCGGCTCTGAGCGACCGGGAGCCGGTCGATTGCCCGGGCCCCGACGTCATGGTCGACGTCGTGGACGACTCCGTCACGGTGACGAAGCACCGCACCGTCTCGTTGCTGTTCGTCGGCCGGTTCCTCACCGCGGCGAATAGCGATGTCCTCATCGAGGCGTCCGCCCGGGTGAGCCTGATCCGGGGCGGTGGCCCGTGAGACGCGGGTCGGTGTTCTATCCGCCGGTACGGCTCGGGGCAGTGAGCGTCCTGGTCGCCGCGCTTGCCGTGCTCCTCGTCGCGACGTCGACTGTCGCACGGCCGCCTCCGACCCACCCGGTGGCGGCGCCTGTGTGGGCGAGCCTCGAGATGAATGCCGGCACGACCCCGACTGGCCCCCCGGCCGCCGACCCGGTCGGACCAACGGCAGGGCCGCCGCACCACGGCGAAGCTATGCCGGGGTCACGTGTCGGCAGGATGGCTGGGCCGCGTCTCGGACGTCCGGCAGCCTCGGTCCTAGCCGCGCTCGATACGTGGTCGAGCTTCGTGGCGACGGCCGATCCCGGTGTCCTTGACGCTGCCTTCGTTCCCTCGGGGCCGCAACACGCCCAGCTCATTGCTGAGGCGCCGGGGCTGGCACAGCGTCGGGGAGTGGCTTCGCCTGAATTCTCCGTTCGCGGCACCAGACTCGTCTCGGAGACTCCCGGCAAGATCATCGTCGACGCACACATTGCTATCAATGGGGCGTACCCGGTGCGCTGGCGGTTCCATCTCCGCGGTTCTGACGGAGCGTTCCGGGTATGGACGATCGAGGATGTGACCACGCGGAAGCCTCCACGCCGGCCTTTCTGATGAGCGAGGGAGACGGATCGCCCCAGCTCCCAAACGGGAGGATCGAGATCCTGTCGGGTTTGAAAGGTGAGCTTCGGACGCAGACGGCATTCGAGTTGAACCGGTATCTGCCGGAGGGGGTTGAAGGTCGACCCAGAGCTGTATGAGATCGTTCCAACGGAATACGCATCAGTGATCCTGACGCCGCTCGCCTAGAAGGCAGACGACGGTGTTGCCTCTTCTGCAAACCGCGTCTCCGGGAAGGTGTCGTGATGCGACCTGGCCGCGTATGTGGCGCCGCGGCGAAGCTCACATTCGCCACGACGAAGCTCACATTCGCCACGACGAAGCTGTTCTCATGCGGCCTGTTGTTGTGGTGGTGAATGTGCTGTTGGGGGCGAGCGCTGTTCCTGGTGGGTGAGTCGGTGGTGGTGGCGGCACAGGAGGGTGAGGTTGTCGAGGGTCGTGGCGCCGCCTTGGGCCCAGTGGTCGATGTGATGGGCGTCGCACCAGCGGGCGGGCCGGTCGCATCCGCTCCACGTGCAACCGCGGTCGCGTACGACCAGGGCGGTGCGGATGGCAGTGGGAATGGTGCGGGTAGAGCGGCCCACGTCGAGGATCTGCGACGGCCCTGAGGTGATGACCCTGGTGATGGAGGCATCGCAGGCGATACGGCGCGCGGTTTCCGCGTCGAGGACGTCGCCTCGGTCGGTTTCGCACACTCCGGTGCCGGAGCCGTGAAGGACCTGGAGGTCGATGGTGACGGTCACATGGGGTCTGCGACCACCGGTTGTGGGTGTGGCTCCGTGGTCGAGATGGTGGCGGCACACGTCGACGAGAGCATCGGCACGCAGCTGCGCCGGGGTCCGCGCGTCGGCGTTGGAGTCGTTGCGACGGCTGGCCGCTTCGGTGAGCGATGCGAGGGCTATGCGGACGATGTCGCCGCCCTCGGGGTCGAGGTCGCCGTCGATGCGCACCATGCCTTCGTAGGTCTCGGAGATGTGGAGCCGGCGCCGACGATGGCGGGCTTCGGTCTCGTCCGTCAGAACTTCGGGGGCGGCAGCTTGACGCCAATAATCCACCGCACGTGCGAAGTCCCGAGCGTTGAGCGTGGTGGCGCTGTCGACGAGGGCGTGCTCATCGCGGGCGAATAGGTCCGGTTCGTCCCGGCGGGCCCAGGCGAGACGGCGGGCACGCGTCCGGTCGAGGTCACCGGTGCGGAACGCCTCGGTGGTGTGTGGCATGGTCTCGAGTCCCCGTGCCAGGGCAACGTCTCCGCCGGCGGCGTTCCAGGAGGCTCCGGTGAGGTGAGCCAGCCACGATGCCGTCGACGGGTGGCCCTCCTGGACTGCAAGCCGGCGACGGTCCAGTTCGGCGACCAGCCGGAGCCGTTGCGCCTCCAACCTGCGCTGGAGCCGGCTGAGGGCAACTACCGCTGTCGTGACCTGGTCGTCGAAGAGCCGGTCCGGGTCCTCGCCGGCCACACCGTCGACCGCCTCACGCAAGGCCTTCAATACCTCGGTTTCACTATCGAACATATGTTCGCCATCGTATCGCAACGCTGCGACACGAAACCCCACCTCCGTGGTCGTGGATTGGCCCCGGAACTCCGGCACCGAGAACGATGCGTATCTCAGTCCGCCGGGCTGAAGGCGAAGCGTCCTCGCACGGAAGCGGATCGGCGGCCAGCCGGCGCCGAGCGCAAGATCGGTGAGCTGACGATGGGCAGGCGCTGTTCACCTCGGTGGTGGTCGATCCGGGGTCGGAGTTCTGTCTCACGCAAGACCCAGTCAGAGAAGAGGAGCGGCCTCTGGCGAGGGTGAAGGGCGGCACGCACTCGTCGGTCACGTTCCGGTTGCACAACCTGATGGACCCCACCGTCGCCGGAGTCGTGGATGTGTTGGCGGATACCGTCGCGGGTGTGCGGTCCGGGGAGGTCTCACCGGCGGTTGCGAACACTGTGGCGAGCTCGACGAGGGCGATGATTGCTGCGTCGGAGTCGAAGCGGGTCGAGGTCAGGTTGCGGGAGAAGGAAACTGTGTAGGAGGTCCTGGAGCGTCGCGGGCATGTGTAGAGCACGGAACCGAAACTCGTAGCCGTCGTCTCGCCGGCTGCCGAGCCCAGACGGCCGACGGGCACCGGCCCCTCCGCCCCGTCAGCTCCCGAAACCCTCAGGGACGAGTCGGGCCTCGATGTAGCGGCCGGCCGGGAAGACGATGCGAGCCAGCGCTTCGAGGTCGGCGATCGTCGTCGCCTGGATGCGATCGAAGCGCCGAAACTCGTCGTTGATGTCCGCTTCGGGATGCTGGGCATAGAACAGCAGCGTCGTGATCAGCTCCTCGTTCGACACCAGCTCGAGGTTGCGTATCAGCTGCTCCTTTGCAATCGCCAGCTCGTCCGCGGTGGGACCGCCGGCGCGGATGTCGGCGATCACCCCGAGCACGGCGTCCGCCACCTGGTCCAGGCGCTCCGGGTCCGCGCTCACCTCGATGGTCGCATCCACCGACGGGACAGGCTCATCGAACGCCTCCAGCATGAGGATGGGCGAGTAAGTAACCGACAGCCTCTCGCGAATCGTTTCGGTGAGCCGCTGCTGGACCAACAACTCGAGCAGCTCCACACGCAGCCGGGTCACCGGGTCGAGATCGAGCTCGGAGCTCCACAGGTGCGTGACGCCGGCCAGCTCGCCGCTGCCGGCCTCGACCACCCGCTCCACGATGCCGGGCGGCGGGTCGGGCTGGATGTCGGCGAACGACTCGGCGTCGCCACCACCCGGGAGAGTGCCGAGGTAGCTGCCGGCGAGCCCGGCCATCTCGGCGAGGTCGAAGTCGCCGGCGAACACGTAGACGAAGTCACTCGCGCTCGCGAAACGCTCCCGATAGACCTCCAGGGCGCGTTCCAGGTCGAACGTGTCGATCTCCGCGACGGGCGGGAACAGCTGGTATCGGCTGTCCCCGCGGTATCGGGCGTCGAGCAGCGAACCAGAGAGGGCCAGGTCGGGGATGGTGTCCGGCGCCGCGGCGAGCGGGCGCAACTCGTCGATCAGCAGATCCAGCGCCACCTGCTCCGCGCGGGGCATCGTCGCATACAGGTGCACGAGCTGGAGCATCACCTCGAGATCGTCCGTGGCGGCCTGGCCGAAGATGCCCTCCTCGGTCTCGTCGATGAAGGGGGCCACTCCGACCGCCTTGTCCTCCAGAAAACGCTCCAGATCCACCTGGTCGAACAGACCGACCCCGCTCTCGCTCACGATCAGCGAGACGAGCTGCGCTTCGACGATGTCGGCGTCGGGCACGATCGACCACCCACCGCGGCTCACTGCTCCGAACGATACGAACTCCTGAGCGATGTCGGTCACGAGAAGAACCACCACGGCACCGTTCTCCAACTCCAGCACCACCTCGCCGAGCGGCCCCACAGGCGACTGGGCGACGATCGCCGCAGGCTCCGGTCGATCCATGAGCACCTCACGACTGCCGGAAGTATCGGCCCGCGGTGAAATGGCGGCTGCCTTGACGGAAGTCAGCAGATCCATGAGCTCGAGCTCGGTCGGCAGCGATGCCGAGGCAGCCTCAGGCGCCACGATGATCACCAGCGGCTCGGTTACCCCGACGGTGGCCCGGAACGTCGCCTCGAGCTGGCCGACGGTGATGTCGTCGAGCAGCCGAACGAGGAGGTCGCGGGTGTCGCTGGCTCCGGCGATCGGGGCTCCGGTCAGAAAGTGCTGGACGTACGCCTGGGCGAACTCGATGTCCTGCTTCGTCGCCCGGCTCTCGAACTCCTGCTCGACGCCGCGTCGCGTCGCATCGATCGCTCGGTCGACTTCATCCTGGGTGAAGCCGTGGCGCAACGCCCGTTCCGTCTCAGTCAGCAGCGCCCAAGCGGTTACCGCCACATCGGCCGTATCGGCGAAGGCGGCGGTACCGGGCGACCGCTGGGCGTTCACGAGAGGATTGGCCGCAAACGATGCGTCGAAGAACGCGACGTCGCCTCGCAGGACGTCCTCCTGGAGCCGTGTCACCACGATGTCGAACCCAAGGCCGAGAGCCAGTTCCTCTCGGGCCGCCCCGACCGTCCCTTGTGCGACGGACGGAAGCGGGTAGTTGAGCTCGATGAAACCACTGACGACCTCCGGGTCCGCCAGAACGAAGAAGGATGGCTGCGCCGCCGCCTCCGTCGTCGGCCGGATCGGTGTCCTGCCGCTGCCGCGATCCGGTGTCTCGCTGAACCGCGTCTCGATGAGGTCCAGCACCTCTGCTGCGTCGAAGTCGCCCACGGCGACCACGGCCATCAGGCTGGGCCGGTACCACTCGTCGTAGAAGCGGCCCAATGCCTCGGCGGTGATGTTTGCGACTTCCTCCGGGTCGGCCAGCGGTCCCCGTTCCTCGTACGCGGTGCCGCCGAGCAGTCGTGCGGTCACCCCGTCGAAGTAACGCCCCGAAGTTCGCTGGCTTCGCAACCGCCATTCCTCGACGAGGATGCCCCGCTCGGCGTCCACCTCGTCGGGTGCGAGGGTGGCCCGGCTCGCCCACTCGGCCAGCACGTCGAGGCCTGTGGAGAGGATCCCCGGCTGATCTGTCGGCAGCTCCAGCTCGTACACCGTCTCGTCGTAACTCGTGAAGGCGTTGATCTCGGGACCGAACTCGGCGCCGAACCGCTGGAGCACCCGGACCAGTTCGTTCTTCGGGAAACGCTCCGTCCCGTTGAACATCATGTGTTCCACGAAGTGGGCGGCGCCCGGCTGGTCGCTGTCCTCGAGCACGGAGCCGGCCTTGATCACCAGGCGGAGCTGCGCCCTGCCTCCGGGCCGGCCGTTCTCGCGGATGTAATACGTGAGGCCGTTCTCGAAGGTGCCGATGCGCACCGCATCATCGATGGGGATCGCGTCGTCATCGCCTGGGAACGAGGGGAGTGCTCCACCGAGCACGGGTACCGTCGTCGGCGGAACGGCGACGGTCGTCCCCGTGGTGGTCGCCGTAGCGTCTGGTGGCGGAAACGTCGAGCTCGTCTCCGTCCCGGGTGTGACGGCGGCCGTCGGCGGCGGCTCGGATCCGGACCCGGTACATGCGGCTGCGGTG
>JBHHXA010000018.1:0-16735 GCA_046756805.1 Acidimicrobiia bacterium | reverse complement strand
CCGGGTCTTCGACAACTGGTGCAACGAGGCGGGTCACCTGCTGCAGCACGCCACGGCGGCAGAGATCGATGCCGTTGCGGAGGAGTTCGTCCATGCCGGCCCGTTCTTCGTGCTCAATCTCGCCAACGGGAATCCCATCATCGTGGAGACCAACACGCTCCAGATGGAGGAGGAGGGGGAGCACTACCGGCCTGCGCCCCTCTTTCGCTCGGTCGCCTCGTGGGAGGTGCCGGGTCCTTCGAATCCCGTCGCCGTGGACGCGGAGGTAGCCGCCGTGATCCGTGACCGTCTGCTGGGCGTTCTCTTCTCGCAGACCGTCGACATCTCAGACCGCGCCATCGGGTCTCTCGCCGACCTCGAGTTGGGATGCCGGCTGGCACTCGGCTTCAAGAAGGGCCCGCTGACGCTGATGCGCGAGTCCGGCGACACGGAAGTGGAGCGGGTGTTGGGCAGGTTCGGCACCGAGCGCAAGGGCATGCCGCTGCCCACCCGGCCGTTGTCCGAATACCAACGGTTTCGGAGACACGTCGTCGTCGATGCGATCAACGACGTGGTCGTCCTCACCATTCGGAGGCCGCAAGCGCTCAACGCTCTCGACGACGACGTGAACGACGAGCTGCTGGCCGTCATCGAAGAGCACGAACACGACCCTTCGGTCGCGGGGTTCGTCATCACGGGTTACGGGACGAGGTCCTTCTGCGCCGGTGCCGACATCGGAAGATTCCCGTCCATGCTGGGGGACGCCGCCGCATCCGCCCAGTACGCAAGGGACTGCTCCCGCCTCCTTGTCCATCTCGATGCGATGACGAAGCCGGTCGTGGCCGCGCTCAACGGCATGGCTCTCGGTGGCGGACTGGAGCTCGCGTTTCGTTGTCACGGCATCGTGGCGCACGAGAGCGCCTGGCTCCAGCTCCCGGAGACCACGCTGGGCATCGCTCCCGGCATCGGTGCGATGGTGGTCCCGTATCACCGCTGGCCGGCAGCCGCAGGCGTGTTCCACGACATGATCCGGGCCGGTGTGCGGCTGGAAGCCGCAGAGGCCCTCGGTCTCGGCATCGTCGATGGAATCGCTCCGTCGGCGGAGTCGCTGGTGTCGCTTGCCGTGGCCCGGGTACACGATCTCGTCGGGGAGGTCACACGGGTCCCGGATGGCCCGGTCACCCTGCCGGCCTTTTCCGGCCTCGATTTCGCAGCATCCGAGCACGCAAAGCTCGACAAAGAGGTCGTGACCATCATCGAGCAGGCGATCGTGGAGGCCGCCGCGGCTCCGTCGCTGACCGCTGCTCTCGAGGTCGGGTACGCCGCGTTCGGGGCCACGGCATGCACCGCGGCAGCGAAGGAGCGCATCGGCGCCTTCGTGTCCGCCGGCTGAGCTGCGAGTTCGTCGCCCAACCCGGGTTCAAGGTCACTCTCTGTTCTGCCGATCACCACTATGAGTGGTCGTCGATGCGCTGGGCGATTACGCGAAAAACCGACCGCATCAGGGGTGATCCATGGCTTTTGGTCGCGGCGGTGGTGGACGTGCTACTCGTCCACCCCCGACCGACACGGCGCGCGCGATGCCGCGCGGCGCGCCCGTGCGCCCCGTGGGGCGGTATGTCGTCGGGCTCGCCATCATCGCCATGCTCGCCATCGCATCGACCGTGCTGATCACCAACGCTCTCTCGCGCCAGGAGAAGGATGCAGGCATCGTCGCCGTGGCCGCCGGACAGCTCCACCTCGGGCAGCAACTCATCGATGCTGCGCATCAGATCGGGGCTGCCTCCTCAGACGAGGCGCGACAGGTCGCCATCGCAAGGCTCGATCTGACCCTCGAGGATCTCACGAACGTCCACAACGGGCTTCGCAGCGGTGACCAGGAACTCGGGCTGCCTTCGGACAGCACGGCTGCGGTCGGCAGCGCCTTCGCCATCGTCGAGTCTCACTACGGCGCATTGAGGGACGCGGCAGCGGCGGTCTCGACCGCAGGCATGCTTGGAGAGGTCGAGGCTCCGGCGGTCGATGCGCTGGTGGCCCAGGCCGACCTCTTCGAGACCGGGATGAGTTCGGTCGTATTCGGTCTCCAGGACAACGCGGAGTCCCGTGTGGCATCGCTCCGAGTGCTCCAATACGGAGCGCTCAGCGTGACGATCGTCCTGCTCGTCCTCGAAGGCCTCTTCCTGTTCCGACCTGCGGCACGGGAAGTGCAGCGCGAGTGGAAGAAGAAGGAGGAGGCGCACCGGTCGGAGCGGCGCGGCGACCAGAAGAAGCTGTCGTACCTCGCAAAGTTCGATCCGCTCACCGGTCTCATCAACCGATTCCTCTTCAGCGACCGGTTGCAGAGTGCGATCGCCAGAGCGCGACGCGACGGCGGCCTCGTGGCGCTCATGTTCCTCGATCTCGATGAGTTCAAGGCTGTCAACGACCGCTTCGGCCACGCCACGGGCGATGCCCTCCTCAAGCAGGTGGCACAACGCCTCGCCGCCGCGGTGCGCGAGAGCGACTCCGTCGCCAGACTCGGAGGTGACGAGTTCACCGTCATCCTCGAGGGGAGCCAGCGAGTCGAGGACGCGGGTCACGTCGCCACGAAGATCCTGAGAGCCCTCGAGGTGCCCTACCTCGTCGGCCGTCACGAGTTCCACATCACGGCCAGCATCGGGATCGCCCTCTACCCGATCGACGGGGACAACGCGGAGGCTCTGCTGCGCGATGCGGACATCGCGATGTACAGCGCAAAGGCGGCTGGATCGAACACCTACCAGTACTTCACCCCGGAGCTGCGAGAGCAGACCTCGCAGCGGCTCCAGGTCATCGATGCGCTGCGCCGGGCGCTCGAGACGGAGGGCGAGCTCGCGGTCGAGTACCAGCCGAAGATCGACGCCCTCGAGCCGCGCATCCTCGGCGCCGAGGCATTGGTGAGATGGAGTCACCCGACGATGGGGGAGATCCCGCCGTCCCGCTTCATCCCTCTCGCCGAGGAGACGGACCTCATCATCCCGCTCGGTGAGTGGGTGCTGCGTGAGGCGTGCCGCCAGATGAGGGAGTGGGAGCTCGCGGGTTTGGGCGATCTGACGATCGCCGTCAACGTCTCCTCGCGTCAGCTGCGCCGTGGCAACTTCGTCGAGACCGTTGCCTCCGTTCTCAAAGACACCGGTCTCCGACCCGAGCTGCTGGAGATCGAGATCACCGAACGGACCCTCGTCGACGACACCGAGATGGCGCGGCGAACGTTGGAGCGGCTTCGGGCGATGGGGCTGCGCATCGCCATCGACGACTTCGGCACCGGTTATTCGTCGCTCAGCTACCTGCAGCGCTTCTCGATCGACACGCTGAAGATCGACCGCGCCTTCGTGAGCGACATCACGAACAGCCAGGACGCCGCAGCGTTGTCCTCGGCGATCATCGGCCTGGCCCGGAGCCTGCGTCTCGATGTGATCGCAGAAGGCGTCGAGACGACGGACCAGCTGCGGATGCTCGTCGATCTCGGTTGCTCCAAGATGCAGGGCTTCCTCGTGAGCCGGTCGCTCACCGCCGCCGCCTTCCGCGACTTCGTCGACCACGACGTCGATCTCCTCCTCGATCCCGTCGAGGCGGCACCCGTTCCGCGGCTCGGCTGACGGAACCCGCCCCGTCCGGTGCTCGGTAGGGTGCCAACCATGGATGCGACGTGGGACGAACTCGGGACCGGCGTGTTCCGGCGCCGCTACGCCTCGCTCGATCTGAACGTGGGGCTAGTCCTCGGCGAGCGCGGCGCGCTCATCATCGACACCAGGGCTTCGCACGGCCAGGCGCGGGAGCTGCTCTCCGAGCTGCGCAGAGTCACGGCGCTTCCGGTGAAGTGGGTGGTGAACACGCACTGGCATTGGGATCACACCTTCGGAAACGCGATCTTCGCGGGTGTCCCGGTCTACGGCCACGAGCGATGCAGGGAGCGGCTGCTCTCAGAAGGTGCCGCGGCGAAGCTCGATGCCATCGGCTGGGTAGGTGAGGAGCATCGGGCTGCCATCGAGGAGGTCGAGATCACGCCCCCCCGGCTGCTGCTCGCCGATTCGCTGAGCATCGATCTCGGCACCCGGACCGTGGAGCTGCGTCATCACGGTCTGGCCCACACCGACAACGATGTCGTGGTGGCCGTGCCGGATGCGGACGTGCTCTTTGCCGGCGACGTCCTCGAGAACGGTGCCCCTCCCTACATGGGCGACGGCTACCCACTGGCATGGCCGGACACGGTCGCGGCGTTTGCACCACAGTCCGGGGTGGTGGTCCCGGGTCACGGCGACGTGATGACACCGGGACAGGTCGCTACCCAGCTGGCGGACCTCCGGGTAGTGGCCGAAATGTGCGCCGCCTCGCTCGAAGGCGCCGAGTACGACGCCGGCTCCGGCCCATTCCCGCCCGACACGATGGAGACGGCCTGGGATCGGGCCGTTGCCGAGGCGCAGATCTCGCCGTAACCCGCCACGCGGCCATTTTCGAGAGAGCGGTAGCCTCCCGTGATGCTCACCGAACCTGCTGCCCCCTTCACTTCGGGGATGACGATCGGCACCCAGCCCCCGCTGCGGCGGATCAACCTCCTGCTCAAGACCGCGCGGGTGACCGGTTTCGACACGGCGTGGGTGGCGGACCACTTCCTCGGCTTCTTCCCTCAGGAGATCTGGGACAAGGACTTCTCGTGGATCGCCGATCCCGAGGCCAGCCCCCACGCCTACTACGACTACCAGACGCTCCTCGGCCACCTGGCGCGACGGGTGGGACGCATCCGGCTGGGCGTGGGCGTCACCGAGCCGATCCGGCGTCACCCTGTGCTCATCGCCCAGGCCTTCCTCACTCTGGCTCACCTGACGAAACGGGCGCCGATCCTTGGCATCGGGGCCGGCGAGGCGGAGAACACCGTGCCGTACGGGCTCGACTTCTCGACTCCCGTCTCCCGTCTCGAGGAAGCGCTCGAGGTGGTGCGCAGGTGCTTCTCCTCCCGGGAGCCGTTTGACTACGAGGGGTCTCACTTCACCCTCGATGGTGCCGTGATGGATCTTGCGCCACCGGCGGGAAGAGTGCCCGAGGTCTGGGTGGCAGCCCACCGGCCGCGCATGCTCGGTCTCACCGGCCGTTACGGAGACGGCTGGTACCCCACCTTCACCATGAGCCCGGATGCGTTTGCCGCGGCCCTCTCGGTCATCCAGACGGCGGCCCGCGACGCGGGGAGAGATCCCGCAGCGATCACGCCGGGCTGGCAAGCCCACATGGTGGTCGGCCGGACCGAGAAGGAGGCGAGGGCGCATCTGGGCACGAAGGGCGTGAGGTTCATGAGCCTGCTGACGACGGCCGAGTTGTGGCGCCGCCACGGATACGAGCACCCGTTCGGCGATGGCTATCGCGGCATGATCGACTTCATTCCGCAGCGGCACACGAGGCGCGAGTTGGAGGCGGCGATCTCGGCAGTTCCGGTGGACGTCATCGCAAATGAGGTCTTTGTGGGCACGCCGGCGCAGATCGAGGCACAGATCACGGCCTACTACGACGCCGGGCTTCGACACCTCGTGCTCCAGCCCATCTCGGCGCTGAGCTCTCGTCGTGCTGCCTTGTTCTCGATCCGATCGGCCATCGGCATTCAACGCCGCCTGCGGAAACGGTTCGCACGGACCGGCTGACGCGTTAGCCTCCGGCCTTCGACGGCGGGATCGCCAGGCCGCTACCCCATCTTTGACGATGCTCATTGCACGCGACATCACGATCGAGGCGGGAATCCGCACGTTGATCACCGAAGCCTCCTTCTCGCTCCAGGCGGGTGACAAGGTGGGTCTCGTCGGTCGTAACGGCGCGGGCAAGACGACCTTGTTGCGCGCCCTCGCCGGTGACGCCTCGCCGGTGGGGGGTGCGATCGTTCGTTCCGGCGTGGTGGGCTATCTCTCGCAGGAGGCGGATCTCGCGGATCTCGACGACTCCCGGATCACGGCACTGGAACGGATCCTCACGGCGCGAGACATCGGGGACCTCGAGTTGCGCATGGAGGACACACGGCGAGCGATGGAACGCACCGGGGGCCAGGATCGGGATCGCCTCATCGGACGCTTCTCTCGCCTCGAGGACGAGTTCACCGCACGGGGCGGGTATGTGGCGAAGGCCGAAGCGAAACGCTTCGCCTTCTCGTTGGGCATCGACAACTCCGAGCTCGACCAGGCAGTGGTGACGATGTCGGGAGGTCAACGGAGACGAGTCGAGCTGGCACGGATCCTCTTTGCGGAGACGAACGTGCTGCTCCTCGACGAGCCGACCAACCATCTCGATCTCGATGCGAAGGCCTGGCTCATGCAGTTCCTCGGGGACTATCCCGGTGGGCTCCTGGTCGTGAGTCACGATCTACCGCTGCTCGACGAGTCGATCACGTCGGTGCTGGCGCTCGAGGACCTCCGCATCGAGGCCTTCAAAGGCAACTACTCGCACTATCTCGCCGAACGGGCGCGGCGAAGAGAACAGAGGCTCCGGGAACGCAAGCATCAGGACGAGAAGATCGCACGGCTCGAGCTGGGCATCCGGCGCTTCAAGGGCAGGACCGAGAAGATGGCGAAGCGGGCCCGGTCGTGGGAGACGAGGGTGGAGAGGCTGAAGGCGGAACGGGTCCGGATCGCCAGGGAGGGACGCAAGGTCGCCGTGCGCTTTCCCCAGCCCGAACGGTCGGGCCGCACTCCGCTCGAGGCAGCAGGCCTGGCCAAGGCATTCGGTCACAACGTCGTATTCGTCGACATCGATGCCGCCCTCGAACGCGGAGAGCGGATGATCATTCTCGGTCTCAACGGTGCGGGGAAGACCACGCTGCTCCGGATCCTCGCCGGCGTCGAGTCTTCCGACATGGGGAAGGTGACCCGCGGCCCCGGTGTCTCCGTCGGCTACTACGCCCAGGAGCACGAGCAGATCAGGCCCGGCATATCAGTCCTTGATCACATGCGGGAGGCATCGGGGGAGCCGGACCAGGCCCTCCGCTCCTTACTGGGGCACTTCCTGCTGGCAGACAAGGTCGACCAGGACGGCGACACCCTCTCCGGCGGAGAGAAGACGAAGCTCGCCCTCGCGCAGCTCGTTGTGGGCAAGCACAACGTCTTGCTCCTCGACGAGCCGACGAACAACCTGGATCCCCAGGCCAAGTCGGCGCTGCTCGACGCTCTCGTGCAATACGAGGGGACGATGGTGATCGTCAGCCACGATTCGGCGTTCGTGGAGCAGCTCGTGCCCGACAGGGCGATCGTGATGCCCGACGGTGAAGTGTTGTTCTTCGAGGAGTCGATGCTCGAGCTCGTCGCTCTGGCCTGAGGGGCCTTCTCAGGCCTGCTCCTCGTCGATCGCAACGGTCAGTCGTGCGCCATTCCACGTAGCGGTGAACGTGGAGCGGGTCCTGAGGCCGGTGAAGACGACATCGATGGTCGATTCGGATGCGACGTCGACGCTCATCACGAACCCCGCTCGGGGGCGAGCCCAGAGCAGCACGATCCGATCAGCAGATGCTGCGACGCTGACCGATCCACCTCTGAGATGCCTTACGGCCGTGTCGCCGGGTGGCGAGATCCGGGGCGGCGATGCGGTGGTGTCCTCGAGCTGATCGGGCTCCGTGGCCGGCCCAGCTTGCTCGGCGGGCTCGGCGGGCTCGGCGGGCTCCGGCCCCGGCGGTGCGTCATTCGATGTGAGGGGCGGCTCGGTAGGCAGTGGAGTCGTCGGCGGCGGTCGGCCGGAGTCGAGAGTCCCCTCATCGCCGGCCGGGGCGGGTACACCTGGACCCGGCCCTCCGTTGGGCTCCCCAGCGGCGGGAACATCCCGCTCCCTGGGCGAAGCCGCCGGAGGCAAGGGGCTCGCTGGGGCGGGGGATACCGCCGTTCTTGCGACGGGGAGCGCTGCCACTTCGGCCGCCGTCAGCGGGCGCAGAGGTCGGTCGGTGACCTGTCCTCCAGCGACTGCAACGGCACCCGTTGCGACCAAACTCGTTGCAACGGCTGCTATGACCCAGCCGGCGACGAGAAGGAAACTCTGCCGCATTGGGTCCATAGTGCGTCATCGCTGCTTTTGAACACGAGAACGACGTCTTAAGGAGTTCCTAAGACCTTCTTGAGATCCGAGGTCGAGCGCGTACCCTTGTGACGTGGCTTCTGTCGTCATCATCGAGGACGAGCACAGGATTCGCGAGCTGATGGCGCGGGTCCTCGCCGAGCGCGGGCACGACGTCGAGACGTTGTCGACCGCAATGGAAGGCTTGCAGCGCATCGTTCGAGCTGCACCGGATCTCGTGATCCTCGACATGGGCCTGCCGGACCTCGACGGAGCAGAGCTCCTCAAGATGGTCCGCGCCGTCAGCGATGTCCCGATCATCGTCGCGACGGCGAGGGGGGAAGACCGCGACGTCGTACGAACGCTCGAGTCCGGCGCAGACGATTACCTGGTCAAGCCCTTCTCCGTCGAGCAACTCGCGGCCCGTGTCGAGGCGGTACTGCGCCGCATCGGCGCCGACGGCAGGCCGGGACCGCTCATCGTCGGAGGTCTCGTCATCGACGGTGCGGCGCGCGAGGTGAGGTTGGATGGGGACCGTCTCGATCTCAGCCCCAAGGAATTCGACCTCCTCCGGTTCCTGGGTGAGCGATCGGGCGAGGTGGTGTCGAAACGTGAATTACTGGCCGAGGTGTGGCGGCAACCGTACGGCGGCAGCGAGAAGACGGTGGACGTGCACATCTCGTGGCTGCGGAGGAAGCTCGGCGAGTCCGCAGCAGACAGCCGGTATCTGCACACCGTCTTCGGCGTAGGGGTCAAGCTCGTCGCCCCGGGCTCATGAGGAGACGTCTCGCCGTCCTCTCCGTCGCGGTGGTGCTCCTGGTCGTCCTCGCCTTCGTCATTCCCCTCATGCTCCTCGTGCGCAACCAGGCGCAGAACCGGGCGCTCTCGGATGCCGAACGGGACGCGCAGGCGCTCGCCGCGGCGCTGGCGGTGGCAGGAGGAGGCGCCGAGGGCTCGAGGGTCACCGCGGAGCTGGCACAAGCCGTCATCGATGCGCTGCCCAGAGAGGTCTCGATCATCTTTCCCGACGGCACCTATCGGGGCGCGCCCTTCATCGACAGCCCGAACATCGATCAGGCGAGAGAGGGGTTGGCATTCACTGCATTCACCCGCGGCGGAGCCGAGGTGCTCGTCCCGGTCTTCACGGCAGATGCACCGCCCCGGGTCGGGCTCGAGGGCGGAGACACCGTCGTGGTCCGTGCGTTCGTCACCGACGCCGATCTGCGGCGCGGGGTGGTCGCAGCGTGGCTGATGCTGGGTGGGCTCGCCGTGTTCCTCGTCGTCGTCGGGGGGATCGCCGCGGACCGGCTGGGCGGATCGATCGTCCAGCCCGTGACGGCGCTCTCGGCCGCTGCTCGACGCTTCGGGGACGGGGACCTCGCCACCAGAGTCGACCCGAAGGGTCCGCAGGAGATCGCCGAGGTGGGCGAGGCGTTCAACTTCCTCGCTGATCGTCTCGACGCGCTTCTGGCGGCAGAGCGGGAATCGGTCGCCGATCTGTCGCACCGTCTCCGCACACCGTTGACGGCGCTCCGTCTTCAAGCCGAGACCCTCGAAGACCCGGCGGAGTCTGCTGCGCTCCTTGCCGACATCGAACAGCTGGAGCGGGCGGTGGACCGGATGATCGGCGAGGCGAGGCGGCCATCGGTCGCGGACGGCGACCGGCCCGTGTCCGACCTGGGCGCTGTGGTCCGTCACCGGGCGACCTTCTGGAAGGTGCTTGCGGACGAGCAGGGCCGTCCCGCAGCGGTCCACACCTCGGGAGGGGCCCTTCCGGTCGCCATGCACCCGGACGAACTGGGCGCCCTGGTCGACACCCTCATCGAGAACGTGTTCGCCCACACCCCACCAGGCGCCGGTTACATCATTCGCGCCATGCCCGGCGATGACGGCCACTCGCTCCTGGTGATAGAGGACGACGGGCCCGGGTTCCGCAGCGACGAAGCTCTCGAGCGGGGGGCGTCCGGCGGGGGCTCGACGGGTCTCGGGCTCGACATTGCCCGCACGGCGGCGCGCAGGACCGGGGGCGACCTGGACGTCGTCCAGGCGACGGGCCGCGGAGCGAGGATCGAGGTGCGGCTCGGGGAGTCCGATCGCACCGGCTCGGTGTGACCTCCCCCCGGCTCAGAGCCAGCCGGACTCCGCAGCGAACCGTGCGATGCTCCGTAACCGGTCCGGGTAACGGGGGTCGGTGAACTGGAGGGCGATGTGCTGCACTCCGAGGTCCGCGAACGACGCCAGGGCGGCACCGACCTGCTCGGGTGTGCCGCGCAGCCGATCCGTCTCCTGTGGCACCGGTTCCTCGGTGATCTCGACGGCGAGACAACAGCTGAGGCCGATGTCGGCCGCATCGCGATCTGCAGCGCCTGCGGCGGCGATCACGCTCTCGTGTTTCCGACGCAGCTCATCGGGAGTGATCCTGACGAAGTACGGGAACCACGCATCTCCGTAGCGGCCGGCCCGGCGGCGGGCGGGGGCACCCTCGCCCCCCACCCAGATCGGGAGGCGCTTGCCGTGCGCCTTGGGGTGGAATGCGATATCCGTGAACTCGTAATGCTCGCCCTGATAGGAGCAATGCTCCTCCTCGAGGAGAAGGCGGGCGATCTCGAGCTGCTCATTCCCGACGGCGCCTCTCGCCTCGAACGGGGCACCCATGGCGGCGAACTCCTCCTCCATCCAGCCGATACCGACACCGAGGATGAGCCTGCCTTCGGAGAGCCGGTCGACCGACGCCGCCTGTCGCAGCCAGTGAAGGGGGTGGCGGAAGTTCATGACGACGACGCTGGCGCCGAGCGCGATGCGGTCCGTGACGCCCGCGAGAAAGGCCAGGACGCTGAGGCATTCGAGGAAGGGTCGGTCCGGGGGCACGATGAAGTCGGTTCCCTCGGCGTACGGGTAGGCCGTCTCGATGGACCACGGCATGACGACCCGGTCTGCGGCCCAGATGGAGGCGAAGCCGAGCCGCTCGGCGTCCCGGGCGGCTTCGACGAGGGTGCCTCGCGACGCGGAGCGTCCTGAGACCGGTAGGAAGAGCCCGAGTTCCATGGTTTGCTCCCTCGATGGGGCAACGTCACTGGTTGCCAGGGTCGTCGATTCTCGCTGCCGGGTCCTGGCTCCGTCTCCGCGCCGTCTTCCCCGAGAGGTACTGCCTCGGCCACGGATGCCCGGCAGCCTGCTGGTCGATCGCTGCGTTCAGCGTCCAGTACGGGTCGACGAGGTGGCCGCGGGCGATGGCACAGAGGTCGGCCCTCCCGGCGAGGAGAATCGTGTTGACGTCATCGACCGACGACACCGCACCGACGGTGACGGTGGGGATGCCGGTCTCGCTGCGGATGCGGTCCGAGAAAGGCGTTTGGTAGAGCCGGCCGTACCGCGGCTCCTGATCGGGGTGCACCTGGCCGGTGGATACGTCGATGAGGTCACAACCCGCCTCGCCGAAGAGGCGGGCGAGCGCCACGGCGTCGTCCCCGGTGTTCCCGCCCTCGACCCAGTCCGTGGCGGAGATCCGAACCGCGAGCGGCCGATCCTCCGGCCACGCCGACCTCGTCGCTGCGAGCACCTCGAGAGGGAAGCGGGCCCTCTCGATCAGGGTCCCCCCGTAGCCATCGGTCCGTCTGTTCGAAAGCGGCGACAAGAACGAAGAGAGCAGGTAGCCGTGGGCCATGTGCAGCTCCAGCAGGTCGAACCCCGCCGCCGCACCCCGGCGGGCTGAGTCGGCGAACGCTGCGACCGCACGATCCATGTCGGGACGGGTCATCTCCTTCGGCTCCGGGATGCCGGGCCGCCACGGGATCGGCGATGGCGCCAGGAGAGGCCAGCCCCCGGACCGCAGTGGCACGTCGTCCACGCCGCCTGCCTCCCAGGGGACCTCCATCGAGCCTTTGCGTCCCGCATGACCCAGCTGGAGACCGATGGCAGCGTCGGTCTCGCGATGTACGAACCGAACGATCCGTTCCCATTCCGCTTGCTGCTCTTCGTTCCACAGCCCGGTGCAACCCGGTGTGATCCGCCCCTCGGGTGTGACGCACGTCATCTCCGTCATCACGAGCCCGGCGCCACCGACCGCTCGGCTGCCGAGATGTACGAGATGCCAGTCATCTGGCATCCCTTCGACGGCGCTGTACTGCGCCATCGGTGACACGACGATGCGATTGGGGAGCCGGAGCCCGCGCAACGTGAACGGGTAGAACATAGGCGGCGTTGCGGGGTCGTCGGGCCTGTCGGCCTCATGCCGCTGTCGGGACCGGAACCAGGTTTCGACGCGCTCCGTCAGGGACGGATCACGAAGACGCAGGTTGTCCAGGGTGATGCGCTGGCTCCTCGTGAGCAGCTGGAATGCAAACGGCTCGCTCTCGGCACCGACGTATCGGTCGGCGCTCTCGAACCACTGGCGGCTCGTGTGTGCCGCTCGCTGGAGCGACTCGACTCCCGGCTTGCGGTTCGCCTCGTATTCCAACAGTGCGTCCGCGATCGGAAGACCGCCCCCCAGCGCTTGCCCGAGCGCGACGGCGTCTTCCATCGCCAGCTTCGTCCCTGAACCGACCGAGAAGTGAGCGGTGTGCGCCGCGTCCCCGATCAGCACCACGTTTCCGTCCGACCATCGCTCGTTGGAGATGGTCGGAAACCTCAGCCACTTCGAGTTGTTTCCCACGAGACCCATTCCACCGAGGTGCGGTGCGAGGAGCTTCTCCGTGAAACTGCGGGCCTCTTCGTCGCTGGTCCCGGGCGGGAGGGGCGGTTCTCCGGACGCATCGAGACCTGCGGCGCGCCAGGTCGCCTCAGAGGTCTCGATGATGACCGTGCCCATGTCGTCGGAGTAGGGGTAGCAGTGCGCCTGGAAGACGCCGTGCTCCGTCTCCTCGAACAGGAAGGTGAAGCTGTCGAAGTTCCACGGTGTGCCGAACCACGCGTAGCGAGCCTCGCCCCACTCCACTTCGGGCCCGAACCGTGAAGCACGGCTCGTCCGCACCGCGCTGTTGGCACCATCGGCTGCGACGACGAGATCGGCATCGCCGAGCGACCGGACATCTGGGACCTCGCTGTGGAAGCGCACCTCGACTCCGAGCTCGCGGGCACGTGCCGTCAGGATCTGGAGCAGGCGCAGCCTCGAGATCGCGGAGAAGCCGTGGCCGGTGGAGTGGATCGTGCTGCCGCCCGCGACGATGTCGATGCCCGACCAGTGACGGGATGCTGCGGAGATGGCGTCGACGCTGATCGGGTCGGCGGCGGCGACGTTCTCCAGCGTTTCGTTGGAGAACACGACGCCGAAACCAAAGGTGTCCTCAGGTCCGTTGCGTTCGTGGACGACGACTTCGTGTGCGAGGCGCTCCAGGCGGAGCACGATGGCCGCGAACAGACCTCCGGGCCCGCCCCCGATCGCCGCAACCCGCACGCCGTCCCTTTCTTGTGCCGTTGCGGCATGGTACCGGTCGTTGCGCGTAGGTCGCCCCGGAGCGACCGGGCTTCAGACGGGGTCGATGGCGGCTGCGAGCCTGCGGAACTCATCGCGGACGACGGAGAAGAACGCCCATCGCCCGCGCTGCTCGCGGGTGAGGAGGCCTGCGGCGACCAGGACCTTGAGGTGGTGGGAGAGGGTCGGTTGGGAGAGACCCTGCGGGTTCGTGAGGTCACACGCGCAGACCTCGCCTCGCGCGGCGATGTCGCTCAGCAGCTGGATGCGCGTTGGGTCGGCAAGCGCTTTCATGATCGCCGCCAGCGCTTCAGCATCCTCCCTCTCGAGCGTGCCCGCATAGAGCGGAGGGCAGCAGGTCTCGGCCGTGGAACCGGTGCTCGTCATCGTCGCATATTCACAGAGATCGATATGCACGCCAAGCGCGATCGCCCCTCACACCGGGGTGGCACGCTCGGTCCCCCAGGCGCGCAGACGGGCGAGGTCCTCGCTGCGGCTCACCGACAGAGGGACGGTGGCCGCGATCTCTTCCATCAGCAGGTCGGAAGTGAGCGGTCCGTCGCCGGCGAGCGTCCGATACAGCGCTCCCACGACCGCGGCTTCGATCTCGGCTCCGGAGAAGCCGGCCGTCGCTGAGACGATGGCCGCGCCGTCAACGGCGTCGGGATCGTGTCCCCGCTGCTCGAGGTGGGAGCGGAAGATGTCGCCCCGCGCCTTCGCGTCCGGCAGGTCCACAAAGAAGATGGCGTCGAACCTGCCCTTGCGCAAGAGCTCTGGTGGCAGGGCACGCACGTCGTTGGCCGTCGCCACGAGGAAGACGTCGCCGGAGCGATCCTGCATCCACCGCAGGAAGGTGCCGAGGAGCCGGGTCGCGACTCCGCCGTCTCCGGTCCCTGTGGCAAGGCCCTTCTCGATCTCGTCGATCCACAACACAGCGGGGCTCAGGGAATCGACGGACTCGAGAGCTTGCGCGAGGCGACGCTCGCTGTCTCCGACCCACTTCGAGTACAGCCGCGCCGGGTCGAGGAGCACCAGGGGAAGACCCCACGTGCGTGCCAGGGTCTTGGCGACCAGTGACTTACCGCACCCGGGGATCCCCGTCAGCAGGATGCCCCGGGGGTGATCGATTCCGAGCTGCTGTGCGTCGATGCGGCGTTCGGGAGCGCGCAGCGAGATCCAGTTCTTGAGGCTCTCGAAGCCCCCGACGCGGTCGAGCGTCCCGTCTTCGGACACGACGAGCTCGAGAATCCCACCGGCGGTGAGTAGCTCCGCCTTGGATCGCAACACAACGGACACATCCTCGCCCGTCACGGAACGATCGGCGGCCGCCTCCTGGATGAGCCGTTGCGCCTCGCCGACGCTGAGCCCTCGCAGAGCCGCCACCATGGACGCTCGGGCCTGGGTGTCGAGCGCGATCGTGATTCCCATCGTCTTGAGATCGCGCAACGTTCTGTCGAGCAGGTCCGCGATCTCGTCGGCGTCGGGGGGCTCGAGCCGCCACCGCCTCGCGACCGCGGTGAGCTCGGACGGCGTCTCGATCCCGGGTCCGGCGGCCACGATCGTCTGCCCCGGGTCGGCCCCGATCGCCATCTCCTTGAGCGCTCGCACGACGAGCGGGTCGCTGAGATACGGGTGGAGGTCTGCAAGCACGAAGACGCCTGGTGCGCTCAGCTCTGCGATGAAACGAAGGGCGTCGATGGGGCCGGTGGTCCCGTACTGCGGATCCTTGCCCGCCCTCGCGAGCCCGGTCGTGGCAGACCAGGTCCACACAGGCAGCGAGAGGGCATCGGCGGCGCGTGTCACGATGACGAGGAGTCGCTCCTCGTCCTCCGACGCCACGAAGAGCAGCGGGTGGCGCGAGATGAGCAGCGCTCGCAGGTCCTGTGTGTTGTCCATCGTTGATTGCCTATCGACCCGAGCGGGTCTGCGGCTTAGCCCTCTCCCTCCTTGCGGTCGGGGCGTTCCCGGCGAGGACGCAGACCCGCGACTCCTCCGGCGAGGGGGTGGTGGGCCACCTGGTTCTGGTCGTTGTTCGGTTGGGTCATGAGCGACGCACCGATGGCCACGGTGAGGATGGCGGCCACGACAGAGAGGGAGATCGTCACCGGAACCTCGATCCACTCCGATGCGATCATCTTGACCCCGACCACCGCGAGCACGGCGGCAAGACCTTCGTTGAGGAAACGGAACCGGCGGATCGAGTCGGCGAGCAGGAAGTACAGCGCACGAAGACCGAGGATCGCGAACGCGTTGGACGAGAACACGAGAAACGGGTCTCTCGTGACACCGAACACTGCCGGGATCGAGTCGACGGCGAAGAGCACATCCGACGCCTCCACGACGACGAGCACTGCGAACAGTGGGGTCGCCAGCAACCGTCCGGTGCTGCGCGTGAAGAGTCGTGCGCCGTCGTAGCCGTCCGTCAACGGCACGAAGCGGCGTACGACGCGAATGACCGGGTTGGCGTCGGGCTCGATCTCCACGCCGTGGTGCCGCAGCATCTTCCACGCCGTGAAAAGCAGGAACGCACCAAAGACGAAGATCATCGGCTCGAACACCTCGAGCAGCTTGATGCCGGCCAGGATGAATGCGAATCGCATGACCAGTGCGCCGAAGATGCCCCAGAACAGGACCCGGTGCCGGAACTCGTCAGGCACCGCGAAGTAGCCGAAGATCAGTGCGAACACGAAGATGTTGTCGACGGACAGGCTCTTCTCGATGAGGTACCCGGCCAGGTACTCGCCGGCCGCCTCGCCTCCCAGCCATACCCACACGACCACGGCGAAGGACAGCCCGAGGCCGATCCAGACGGCGCTCCAGATCGCAGCTTCCTTGGTCGACACCGCATGCGCGTCACGGTGGAGCACGAAGAGGTCGACGAGCAGCACGGCAAGGATGAAGGCGATGAATCCCGCCCAGATGTACCACTCCACGGGTGCTCCTCAGCCCGCGGCCACAGGGCCGACGGATTCGGCTTCCACGGCGATGATGACACGGCGTTCCTCGATCATGGCGTTCTCGAAGTCACCCCAGTCGGGATGCTCGCCCGCGATCCGCCGGTAGGTCGCGACGAGAAGACCGAGCGCCTCGGGGAGGTCCACGATCGTGGCCCTGCCGTCGACTTGCACCCAGCCGCCGAAGAACTCGTCTGCGAACAGACAGATAGTCGCGGTGGGATCGCGGCGCAGGTTCCTCACCTTGTAGGCGGTCTGTCTGCTCGAGATGAGGTACCGCCCTTCGCCGTCGGCCGCGCCGACGATGGGCGAAGTCTGGAGGCGGCCGTCGCCACGGCGGGTCACGAGCACCCCACGATGC
>JBHHXA010000017.1:0-17171 GCA_046756805.1 Acidimicrobiia bacterium | reverse complement strand
CTCTTCACCGAGCGCTGCCTGCAGCCGGTCAAAGCTCGGCGGCCGCCGCCGGTCCGTGGCGACCGGTGAGCACGCCCTCGAGCATTGACTGGAGTTGTGCCGACACGAGGTGGTACGCCCGTGTCACGGGCCGGTTCACCGCGGTTGTGAACAACTCCGACGTCCTCGCGACGAAGGGTGAGTGTGGGGCGATCATCTCCACCGTCGAGCGTCGGGGCGGGATCGTCGGTTCGTTCATCGAGCGCTGCGCCAGGGCCTCGGTCGAGGCGATGTGTTTGAGGACCCGCATGGTCATCTCAGGTCGGGCCGACTGGCGGAAGATCCCGTAGGCCATGCCTCCCGTGACCGTCGCGGGCTCCCCCCGGGGTCCGCCGGGGAATGGCACGAATGCGAAGTGATCCCAGATCGAGTTGAGATCGAGGCCGGCCTCAGAGGCGATGACTCCCGCTTCGTAGCTCCCCCCCAGGGATAACGCAGCACGACCGTGGGCAAGCGCGCGCGGTGCGTCGTCCCACTCGTTTGCGACCACGTCGACGCTCATGAGACCTTCGCTCACGAGCGACCGCAACATGCGGAGCGCATCGACGGCGGCCGCCGAGTCGAGACCCACGCCTTCGTCCAGCAACCTGACACCGTTCGAGGCAAGGACGGCGAACAAGCAGTACGTCGTCGTCTCGCCTGCTCGCGACCCACCCGGCATGATCACGGGGTGCGGGCCCCTTCCAGACACGGACGTCAACCCACGAGCGATCGCGATCAGCTCGTCCCACGTCTCGGGCGGCTCGAAATCGCGGGATTGAAGCGCATCGAGATGACACCAGAGACCGGCCACGTTGCTCTCCTCCGGTACTGCGTAGAGGTGTCCTCGATAGCGGAGGCTGTCGACGAAGGGTGAGAGGAAGTCGTCGTTGAAGTCACCGCTGATCCACTCTGGGTCCAAGTCGTCGAGTGGGAGCAAGAAGCCGGCGTCGGCGAACTCGCTGATCCACACGGAGTCCACGATTGCGAGATCGGGTGCGAGGCCCTCGGCCACGGCGCGTGTCAGCGTGCGACGTAGATCGGCGTAGCCGACGTCGGCGACGTTGAGGGTGAGGCCGCTCGGTGCCGCGCGGCGGACGTCGCCGATCCTCTTCTGCTCGGTGACGACGACGCGAATCTCGGTGCTCTCACGCGGTACCCAGTGCGGGTTCACGAAGGTCCCGCTTCGACGCTTCCTGAGGATGACGCCCTCTTCGGCGAGCTCGGTCAGGGCGCGGTGAACCGGTGTTCGGCTGATTCCGTGGGTGCGGCAGATCTCCTCTTCGGTGGGAAGTCGATCGCCCGGCCCATACCTACCTTCTGCGATCTCCTCGAGGATCAGCGTCTTGAGCTGGAAGTAGATCGGTAGTGGCTGGGACGGGTCGAGCACGGTCACGGACGTAGACCCATGGGAGAGCTCCAACCGTCCCGGAGTGGTCGATGCACCTGGGTGGTGGGGAACGTCAGTCGAGCACCCACGCCGTTCCCCACGGTCCCAAGCCGATGCCGTTGGCACCCGTGCGAGCCGCGGTGCCGTGGACCGTCTGCTCGCCCAGAGGAACCGCGAGATCTACCGTTCTATCGGACACGTTCACATACACCTGCGCTCGGGTTCCATCGGCATGCCGGCGTTCGATCCCGATGACATTAGGCGGCATCGATGGGATGGACTGGGCGGCGTCCGGATGAAACGCCCGAGAGCTCCTGCGCCACTCCAGCATCTCCGCCAGGCCGTTCCAGCACCTGGCCTCGAGGGAGGAGTCGTCTGCAAGTCGCATCGCGAGCGCATCCGCGTCCTCGAACTTTCGACGGTTCACGGCTCTACCGGCACCAGTGCGCACCATGGCTTCGATGTCGTTACGACCTGCGAAGAGGCTGTGAACGTAGACGGCCGGGATCCCCCGCAAGGCGAACATGATGGCGTGCGACGCGAGATGGCGCGCCAACGTGGCGTCCTCCCCTGCGGCGTCGTTCATCAGATCGAACCAGGTCGCGTTCAGTTCGTACGGGATGGCCGTGCCGCCTCGGTCGACACGGCGTCCGATGCGCCCGCCGCCTGCCTCAGCCGCTGTGATGAGACGGCGCACGTCGGTAGCTTCCAAGAGCCCTTCCGCTGGGCGCAGTCCCACCCCGTCGTGGGATGCGAGGAAATTGAGGAAGGTGGTCTCCGGTACCACAGGCGTCGCCGTGGCAGCCCATCGCTTGAGCGCCGATGCGTCGCCGGTGAGGAAGCTATGCAGGACGAGAGGTGGTAGCGCGAACTGGTACACGGCGTGGGCTTCCGGCGTCCCCCCGTCGCCGAAGTAGGAGAGGTTCTCCGACTCGGGAACGTTCGTTTCTGTGACGAGCACGGTACCGGGGTATGTCGCCTCGAGAATGGCTCTGATGAGTTGGACGATCAGGTGGGTCTCGCGGAGATGAATGGATGTCGTGCCCTCCTCCTTCCAGACGAAGCAAACGGCATCGAGTCGAACGACCCGGGCCCCGCGAGCCGCATAGCCGAGGATGACGTCGATGATCCGCGCCAGAACTCTCGGGTTTCGGTAGTCGAGATCGACCTGATCGGCTGAGAACGTCGTCCAGACGGTCTTGACTCCACCGGCTGACGGAAACTCGGTGAGCAGCGGCGACTCGCGAGGTCTCGTCACCTGCGACACGTCCGCGGCGGGATCTGCGGTTCGGAAGAAGGCTCCGTACTCTGGAACACCTCCGAGAAACCCTTGGAACCACTCGCTCCGCGCCGACATGTGGTTGATCACTGCGTCGACCATGAGGCGTGTGCGTTCCCCAAGCGCCTCGATGTCTGCCCACGTCCCATGACGCTCATCTACTGCCTCATAGTCCAAGATGCTGTAGCCGTCATCGGACGACCACGGAAAGAACGGGAGCACATGGATGCCGTTGATCGTCGGCGCCAGGTGCGTCTCGTGGAAACGACGCAGTGTCTCGAGCGGTCGTCCCCTCACCGATCGGAACTGATCCGGATAGGTGATCATCCAGGCATCGTGCTCGTCCCAGAGAGAAGTGGCGGGGCGCGACGACAGGTGTGGGCGCATCACTTCCTCGAGGAGGGCGTGCGCCGAGGCGGCATCAGGGTCGTCGGCGTAGATCTCGCGGACGATGTCGCGCCACCTCATCGCAGTGGGCATTGCCATCGCCATCCCTCCCACTCGTTTCTCCGCCCCTCTCGCCCCGATGCCGGTTTGGGTGGACCAGGCCGCCCTCGGGGCCGCCCGATCGTAGCCTATGAATACTCATGCGACTAATACAATTACTGACGCCCTTCGTACAGAAAAGTCCCGAATACTGGTTGTGACGTCACTGAATCGTTGCTACGGTGCAACAAATCCGGGCCTGCGACGGCACCTGCAAGCGTTGCTCGGATGAGAATCACAGAGGGCGCACAGGAGGCAACAGGGAGGCCTACCGGGTCCGAGCACGCTCGGTCCGGCGTCGATACCCCGCTCAGCGGGACCTGAGGGAGGAGACATATGAAACGCTGGAAAGTCCTGTCGACGCTACTCGTTGCGTTCGCCTTGGTGGCGGCGGCGTGTGGCGATGACGACGACACCACCACCGGCCCACCGGAAACGGTGACCGTGACGTCGATCGTGGAGGTCGAGGTCCCGGGTGAGACGGTGACGTCGATCGTCGAGGTCGAGGTTCCGGGCGAAACGGTGACGGAGGTCGTGCCGGGTGAGACGATCACGTTCTGGAGCACAGAGACCCAGCCCGCCCGGCTTGAGATCACCAAGGGCATCATCGATGAGTTCACCGCTGCCACCGGCATCGGCGTCAAGCTCGTCGCAACCGACGAAGGTGCGTTGCCGAGCCTCATGGTCGCCAACGCTGCATCCGGCACCCTGCCGGACGTCGTGTTCCACCCGATCGACTTCACGATCGGCTGGGCTGCCGAAGGCTTGCTCGATACCGCGGCATCGGCCGCCGTCGTTGGCAGCCTCGGTGCGGACACGTTCTCTCAGGGAGCGTTGGATCTCGCTACGTTCCAGGGCAACATCGCCGCGGTTCCGTCGGACGGCTGGGGACAGCTGCTCGTCTATCGCAAGGACCTGTTCGACGCGGCGGGACTCGCTGCTCCGGATACTTTTGCGAACATCGAAACAGCGGCCAAGGCGCTGAACGATCCGGGTAACAACTTCTTCGGGATCACCGCTGCCACCGACGGTGGTGCGGTATTCACGCAGCAGACCTTCGAGCACTTCGCACTCGCCAACGGTTGCCAGTTGACCGACGGCACGAGCGTGACGCTCAACTCGTCGAACTGTGTCGAAGCGATCGACTTCTTCACGAGCTTGATGGGCGAGTACAGCCCGGGTGGCATCCAGGACGTCGTGTCGACTCGAGCGGCCTACTTCGCCGGCCAGGCCGGGATGATCGTGTGGTCGCCGTTCATCCTCGACGAGATGGCAGGTCTGCGCGACTCCGCCTTCCCCGCCTGCACGGAGTGCGGTGCCGATTCCGCCTACCTGGCCAAGAACTCCGGGATCGTCCCGTCGTTCAGCGGTCCGAGCGGGAGTCCCGCCCAGTACGGGCAGATTTCCTACATGGGCATCGGTACCGGCGCCAATGTGCCTGCAGCGCAGGCGTTCATCGAGTTCTGGCTCGGTGACGGCTATCTCGATTGGCTGTCCACGTCCGTGGAAGGCAAGTTCCCGATGCGGCGCGGTACCGCCTCGAACCCGACCGAGTTCATCGACGGCTGGAAGGCGTTGGAGACTGGCGTCGACCGCAAGGCGCCGCTGAGCGACTTCTACGGTGATGAGGTCATCACCCAGCTCATCGAGGGCAGCGCCAACTTCGACCGTTGGGGTTTCGCCCAGGGACAGGGTCGTCTCGTCTCTGCGGTGTACTCGTCGTTGCCGGTGCCAGAGGCACTTCGTGACGTTCTCGACGGTCGCTTCGATGCGAGCCAAGCGGCTGAGGAGATCCAAGCCGCAACCGAGGAGGAGTTGGCACTCCTCTCCGAGTAAGCACGGCATGATGGAAGGGGGCGGGTCGAGCGCCCCCTTCCATCCCTCACAGGTGGGAGAGTCATGTCGACGCCCGACACCGCACCTCTGCCCACGAGGGCTCCGGACGAGCCGGTGCAACGTGGTCTCACTTTGCGACAGCGTGAGCAGCGGCTCGCGTGGGTTCTCGTGCTCCCCGCCGTGCTCGCGGTGGCGGGACTGGTGATCTTCCCGGTGCTCTGGAACATCACACTGTCCGTGCAGCGAATCCGTCTCATCGACCTCCAGAGCGTCGACTTCTTGGACATCGATCCGACCATCGCCAACTTCTCCAGAGTCACGGGAGTCCGGAGCTTCTGGGAGGTGATCCGCACCACCGTCATCTATACGGTCGGAGGCACGGTCCTTTCGATCGTCCTGGGCTTGTGGGCCGCGCTCGTCGTGAAGAAGGTGTTCATCGGGCGTTCGGTCGTGCGCGGGCTCATGCTCTTCCCCTACGTGGCGCCCGTGATCGCCGTGACGTTCGTGTGGCGACTCATGCTCAATCCCACGTTCGGCATCGTCAACGAGTGGGTCGATGGCGCCGGTCTGACGCGGATCGATTTCCTCGGTAGAAGGGACATCGTCCTCGATCTCTTCGCCTTCCATCTCACGCTGCCGCTGGCCCTGACGATGGTGATCCTCTTTGAGGCCTGGCGGTACTTCCCGTTCGCGTTTCTCTTCATCCTGGCTCGAGTCCAGGCGCTGCCTTCGGAGTTGGAGGAAGCCGCCACGGTCGATGGCGCCACGCTCACGCAGCGGTTCCGCTACATCACCCTGCCGCAGCTGTCCGGTGTCCTGTCCGTGCTGTTCTTGCTGCGGTTCATCTGGACGTTCAACAAGTTCGACGACATCTTCCTGCTGACCGGTGGCGCTGCGGGGACCGAGGTCATCACGCTGTCCATCGTCGACTGGTTGCTCGGCAGGGGCGACATCGGCTCGGCTGCGGCGTTGTCGATCATCCTGGCCGGCTTTCTGTTCGTGTTGCTGTTCGTCTATTACCGCTTCTTCTTCACAGAGGAGGTGGCGGAATGACGCGTATCGAGGTCGAGGAGAAGGTCTTCGGTTTCCTCAAGTGGGCGAGCGTCGCGTTCTTCGTGCTCATCACCGCGTTCCCGTTGCTGTACATGATCGCCTTGTCGTTCAAACCTATCGAGAGGCTGCTGCAGAACCCTGCCGATCTCATTCCGAGCCTTTCGGAGATCTTCAGGCTCGATACGTATCGGGAGGTCCTTCGGTCCACGGACGATGGTGGTCAGGGCTTCACTCGCTTCATCTCGAACTCTGCAGTTGTCGCCTTGATTACGGTCGCCGTCACCACGACGATCGCGATCTTCGCCGCATACGCCGCCGCTCGGCTCAACTTCTTCGGGAAGAGGGCGATCAGTTGGGGGATCTTGATCGTCTACATGTTCCCGGCCGTCGTCATCGCGATCCCGCTGTTCGTGGTCTTCAGCAGGCTGGGGCTGCGCGACTCTCTCTTCGGGCTGATCATCGTCTATGTGGCTCAGACGATTCCCGTTGCGCTCTACATGCTGCGGAGTTACTTCCTCACGGTGCCGGCGAGCTTGGAGGAGGCCGGCCTCATCGACGGGTTGTCACGTCTCGGCGTCATTCGCCGCATCACACTGCCGCTGGCCGCTCCTGCGGTGGCGGCGGTGTCTCTCTTCGTCTTCATGATCGCCTGGAACGAGTTCCTTTTCGCGTTCCTGTTTCTCGTCGAGAATCGGGACCTATGGACGCTGTCCCTCGGCGTGCAGCAACTCGATACGACCGAGGTGCCTCGCACGCTTCTCATGGCGGGCTCCGTGATCATCACGGTGCCGGTCATCATCCTGTTCTTCTTCGCCGAGCGTTTCCTCACCGAGGGTCTCACCGCCGGCGGCGTGAAGGGCTGAGACTCGCAGGCGTGGTGGTGCGATGATGTCACCTGGAGTGGAACCTGTTCCGGGTCGGGACACGCAGTGCCAGCTCGTCACCGTGTCGGATCGCTCTTTCTGCTGTGCCGACGGTGCGGGCGACGTCATGGGCTCCGGCCCCCAGGGCTTCTTCCATCACGACACGAGATATGCGTCCCAGCTGGTCCTCGAAGTCGACGGGAGACAGCCGGAATCGGTGAGCGTGACCCAGCCGACGGCGGACTCGATCACCGTGGTCTATCGCGACCCCGCCGCCACAGACGGAGTCAGCATCACGCGACGGCGCATCCAGGGCACACACCTCGAAGAGCGGCTCCGGGTGGAAAACCACTCGAGCGCACGCTGGAAGGGGACGCTGGGCCTCGTCGTGGGCTCGGATTTCGCCCACGTTCTAGATGTGCGGCTTGGTGACCGTCAGACCGGGCGCCATGTTGACGCCACCCCGACCGGCGACGGGGTCATGTTCGTCTCGAGCGGCCGGGTGCACCGGGCCGCAGTGTTCGCAGCGCAGCCGGTCGGGAACTTCGTCGATGGGCGTCTCCACTGGTCGGTCGACGTGCCGCGAGGATCGGTCTGGGAGGTGGTGGTCACGGTCGTGCCGCACGTCGATCATGGGCCGGTCGGCCGGACCCGGCCGCGCCCTCACGCCTCGAGACCCCGACTCTCCACGTCACGCGAGCCCCTCCAGGGAATCTGGGACCGGGCCGTGGAAGATCTCGACATGCTCACGATCGACGTCGACGGACGCTGGTGCTTCGCTGCGGGCGTTCCGTGGTTCGTCACGCTCTTCGGTCGCGACGCTGCGATCACGGCGCTGGAGACGCTCCCCCTGGATCTCGAGCGCTCGCTCTCGACGGCCGAAGCGCTCGCATCTCTCCAGGGCGTGTCCTCGGTGCCGGCGCGATCCGAGGAACCGGGCAAGATCCTCCATGAGCTGCGTGAGGGAGATCGCGCTCTCGACGAGGGTCGGTGCTACTACGGGTCGGTCGATGCGACGCCTCTGTTCTGCGTGCTGGTGGGAGCGCTCTACCAGTGGGGCGCAGATCCCGACCGGCTCCGCTCGCTCTTACCTGCGGTGCGCAACGCGGTTGGCTGGCTGGATCACCGTCGCGCAGTCGGAGAGGGGCTCGTGACGTATGGCGCAGAAGGCGCCCGGCTCGCCAACGAGGGCTGGAAGGACAGCGTGGGCTCGATCGTCGACGGTCGCGGAGAGGCGCTGCCGCCTCCTATTGCTCTCGTCGAAGCCCAGGGCTATGCGGTGGCTGCGTACGAGGCTGCGGCTCTGTTGGAGAGCGCGTTGGGTGAGTCATCAACGGTCGGCCGACTGGCAGCGTCCGCATCGGAGCTCCGTGATCGGCTCGAGACCGAATTCTGGCTGCCCCGGCTCGGGACGTATGCGATGGCCGTCAACGGTGCCGGTCAAGTGGCGGACGTTGTCTCGACCAACCCGGGCCATCTCTTGTGGCTGGGAGTGACGCCCGCGCATCGGGTGCGCACGATGGCAGACACGCTGGTCGGTCCCGAGCTGTGGACCGGATTCGGCCTGCGCTGTCTCGGCAGGTCGAACCCGGCGTTCGACCCGTGGTCCTATCACCGGGGGAGCGTCTGGCCCCACGACTCTGCGATCGTCGCCGCCGGTCTGGCGCGCTACGGCCTGCACGACGGGGCGGCGCGCCTGATCGACTCCCTGCTGTCCGCTGCAAGCTACTTCGGCTACCGGCTGCCCGAGGTGTTCGCCGGTGAGCCGGGCGCTGACGGTGCCCCGTCGGCGCTCGAGGTCAGCAGCTCTCCCCAGGCGTGGTCTGCGGGGGTGGCGCCACTCCTGGTCGCAACGTTGCTCGGGCTCAAACCCGACGTCCCCGCCGCGACCGTGAACGTCGACCCGTTCCTCGGCGCCGAGCACCGCCTCACGCTCGAGGCGGTGCGAATGGGGTCGACCACGCTCTCGGTCGAGGTCGCCGACGGCGAGGTGCTGCGGCTCGAGGCTCCCGGTCTTGCTCCCCGCCGCGACGCCTCACACACCCAGGGCGAGAGCGACTTGTAGGCCGAGGTACACGGTCGCGCTCAAAGCAAAGAGGACGTAGAGGGCCGCGGAGCGTGCATCGCCTGGAGGGGGAGGAAAGAGGGTACGAACGAGCAAGAGCAGGAAACGGGCCAGCGGCTGCAACGTCAGCAGCGATTCGTCCACGCCCCGCACACCCCGAGCGAGAAGGACCAGCCACCACAGCGCAGACGCGACCGAGATCGCAACGAGGAGGAACGCAGATTCGGCCTCGCGCCGGACGGAGAGCGCGGTCCCCAGCAGCGACGCTGCATAGACGGCGAGGGCAGCTCTCGCTCGTAGCAACTCCAGCGCTCGGGCGGCAGTGAGCTGGGGGTCGTCGAGCCGGAAGAATGTGCGCCCGACCGCATTGAACATTGGTCGACCCTACCTGCCGCGGCCGGCCGACGATGAGGGCGCCTATTGCGGTGCGGCGCCGTCGGCCGTAGCCAGGAGTTCGCCCAGGCTCGCGAGATCTGCCGTCACGCCGGGCGTGTGGAGCAGATCCCCATACAGCCGTGTGTGCAGCCGATCTCGCATCCGATGCCCGGCGCGGGTGAGCACGAGCTGCTTCACGCGACGGTCTGCGGCGTCCGTGAGCCTCTCGACGAGTCCCCGTTCCTCCAGACGGTCGATGATCCCCGTTATGTTCGACCGATCGCACGTCAGCGCGGTTGCCAGCTCGCTCATCGGTATGGGGTCCCGGAGATGCAACAGTGCCGCCGCCTGGGCGAGGGGAAGGTCGAATTCGCCGGCGATGATCTCGGAATGGACGCGGACCCGCTCCGTCAGACCGAAGAGCAGCTCCACGATCGCATCCGTGTGCGACTCCTTCGTCGCTGGTTCGTCACCCACGAGCCGAGCTTACCGTTGGCAGCGGTTCGTCAGGGCAAGAATGGTTGAGATAGTATATGGTTGCCTTCATCAATCGAATGAGGAGGTCGTCATGAGAGATTCGGCAGCTCAGGCGGGTCGGCCGTCACCGGGTATGTGGGATCTGGAGCCCACACACACCACGATCGCCTTTGTCGGGAGACACCTCGGAGGCCTCTCGCGGGTCCGCGGCGTCTTCAAGAGCTACACAGCGAACATCCACATCGCAGAGAAGCTCGAAGAGTCGACGGCCCAGGTGTCGATTCAGGCGGCCAGCCTCGATTCGGGTGTCGAGATGCGCGACGACCATCTCAAGTCGCCCGACTTCCTCGATGTGGAGCAGTTCCCCGAGATTCGCTTCGCTTCCGACCGCGCCGAGCCATCGGGGAACGACAGGTGGCTGCTCCACGGCGTCCTCACGATTCGCGATGTCAGCCGCCCTGTGACGCTCGATGTCGAGTACATGGGCGAGATCGAGGACGCCTTCTTCAAGACCAAGCGGTCCGGCTTTGTCGCCACCGGGGAGATCAACCGGGAGGACTTCGGCATGGACTGGAACATGCCCATGGGACTCGACGGGTTGCTCGTGGGCAAGACGGCCAAGATCGAGATCGAGAGCGAGGCGTTGCTCCAGCCGTACGAGGATCCGATGGCTGCCTCCGGCGACGAATCGTGACGCGGGGCGTATGACGCGCTCGCGGCTCGCTCGCGGCGCTTCAGCCGAGGGGTCGCGGAGCAGGTCGCCAGGCCGGATCCCTTCCCAGGAGGGCGAGGAGTCGCGCTCCCGGACCGGCGTCCGTCTCGTCGGTCAGCGGGGGTGCGTACACGTTCCACTGCCGGAACTGATCGAAGACCTCCGGCATGGACTCGACGGCCGACAGCGCAAACTCACCGACGTCGTCAGCGATCTGATAGGGCGAATCGACCGCGCTTGCCAGATCCCATCCATGCACGAGGTGTTCGAGCGAGGTGACCGTGAAGACGACTCGGCCAGGGTGGGGACCCATCGGCGTGGCGAGCGTTTTCGTCATCATCGCGGGATCGGCGAACGCGGCCCGCACGGATTCCACGGAGTCGCGGTACGACGCACCGATGTCGGCGCCCACGACGTCAGGCTCGGAGCCGTGGATGGCTACGTCGACTCCCGCAGCCATGGCCTTCGCCTGGCCGCTCACCGCAAAGATGTGGCCTACGAGGTCATCCACGACCCACTCTGTGCACGGTGTCGGTCTGCCGTCACCCGGTTGCACCGCTCCCATGACGCGGCTCGTGGCCGAGGTCACCGTGTTGAAGAAGTCGTTCAGTTCCATCTGTTCCTCTCTCGGGTCGTGGCACCGTGACACAAATGGCACTTGACGGATAGAGCCAATCTGGCGAGATTGGCTCGAATGACGACGATCGGAGCGAAAAGGCTCGCCCGGGTTCTCGGTGCGTGGGCTGGGGGAGGAGCACCGCTCTACCGCGAGCTGTCTGATGCCCTGACCGGGGCCATCGAGCGTGGAGAGCTGACGCGCGACCTGACTTTGCCGCCCGAGCGCGGTCTGGCGGCGGAGCTCGCCGTCAGCCGCACCACGGTGATGCATGCGTACCGGCGGCTCAAGGAGGCCGGTCTCCTCGAGAGCAAGCAGGGGAGCGGAACCAGCGTCGTCGCAGGGCCCATCGGGGGGAGCGGGCTTCCGGACTTCACGGGTGAGATCTACTCAGCGGTGCTGTCGGGGTCTCGCGGCGCGATCGATCTGACGTCGGCGTGCCAGGCGGCACTGCCCGGCTTCCGGAGGCTGGTTGCGGGAGCCATCGACCTCGGTGCGGCCCTCACCGGGCACGGCTACCAGCCCGCAGGGCTTCCGGGCTTGCGGGAAGCCGTTGCCGAGCGTTTCTGCGCCGCCGGTGCCGTCACTCGACCGGACGATGTCGTGATCACGACCGGGGCGCAACAGGCGATCGGGCTCGTTGCCGACGTCCTCGCCCGGCCCGGCGATGCAGTGCTCGTCGAGGAGTACACCTTCCCCGGAGCACTCGATGCGTTCCGATCCCGCGGCCTGCGCTGCGTACCAGTTGCCATCGACGGTCAGGGCGTCCGGCCGGATGCGCTGCGAGAGGCGCTCGCCGTTGAGCGGCCCGCGTTCGCGTACGTCATGCCGAGCTACCACAACCCTACGGGGACGCAGCTTCCGATGACGCGGCGCAAAGAGACGCTCGATCTCGCGACGTCGGCCGGCGTGATGATCGTCGAAGACAACACGCTCGAGCTGCTGGGCGCCGCATCTTCGCCCCGTCCGCCGCTTGCCGCTATCGACGGCTCCGGTCTCGTGGTCTCCATCGGATCTCTGAGCAAGTCCGTGTGGGGTGGGCTCCGCGTCGGTTGGCTCCGTGCCCCGGGGCCCGTCGCGGATCGGGCCGTCAGGGCTAAGACCGTCAGCGACATCGGCAGCCCGATCCTCAACCAGCAGCTCGCGACACATGTTGTCATGCAGCTCGACGAGCTGGCAGCGGAAATGCTTCGCCACCTGGCGGTCTCCTATCGTGCACTGGCGCGGGCATTTGCGTCTCGGCTCGAGTCGTGGTCGTGCCCGCGTCCGGACGGTGGGCTGTGCGCCTGGGTCGAAGCACCGACGGCTACCGACGTTGATGCGCTGGCGCAGCTCGCGCAACGGCGTGGTCTCGTGATCACCCCCGGGTCGCTCTTTCGAGCGGACGGGGCATCCGTGCCTCGCCTCCGGATCCCCTTCATCTACGCGCCCCATGTCATGGAGGCGGCCGTCGACCGGCTCGCCGAGGCGAATGCAGAAATGGAGGCGTATCCAACGGAGTGACGCCTACGGTCGCCAGCCCTTCGCAGCCGCCTCGAAGATCATCTCTCTCTGCACCTCGTTGGCGCCTTCGCCGTACTCGATGATCTTGCAGTCCCGGTAGTAGCGCTGCACGGGGCTCTCCATCATGAACCCCATGGCGCCGTGAAGGTGCATGGCACGCTCGGCGAGCCGCGTGGCGGTTTCGGATGCCACGAGCTTGGCGATGGAGGCTTCCGTGTCGTAGGTCCGGCTCTCGGCAAGGGCGAGCGCCGCGTCGTAGACCAGGGTTCGGGCCGCATGGAGCCGCGCCGTCATGTTGGCCACTTCGAACCGCACTCCCTGTAGGTGCGACAGCGGCCCGCCGAACTGTTCGCGAGTGGCGACGTGGGCGATGGCGGCGTCGAGTGCGGCTCTGCCGAGACCGAGCCCCAAAGCGCTCCCGAAGATCCTGCCCTGCGACAGCACGGGCAGGCATTGCCGGAAGCCGGTGTGCTCGTCGCCGATCAGCCGGTCCGCACCCACGACGACGTCATCGAAGTGCAGCTCACCGAGATCCGACGGGTGCATCCCCAGCTTGTCGAGCGGTGTCCTCGTGAGCCCCGGTGCATCGCCGTCGACGGCGAGGACTGACAGACCGGTGAGTTGGCCCGGCTCGCCCCCGGTACGCACCACCACCAGCAAGAGGTCCGCGAGCGTGCCGTTGGTGATGTAGAGCTTCGATCCGTTCAACCGATAGGTGTCGCCGTCCCTGCCGGCCGCCAGCCGGACGCGGGTCACGTCGGCGCCCGAGTCGGGCTCGGCGTAGGCCCAGGCGCCGATCGACTCGCCCGTGAGGAGGCGCGGGAGGAACGCGTTCCGGAGCGGCGATGCCGCAACCGTCGCCAACGCACCACCGGCGAGGGCGATGTGGACGTAGAGACCGAGCGTCACGCCTGCCGACGCACGGGCCAGTTCTTCGAACAGGATCGTTCGTTCGATCGGGCCGCCGCCAGAGCCGCCCGCGTCTTCTGCGATACCGATACCGAGCCAGCCCAGTTCGCCCAGCGTCCGAAAGAGATGGACCGGGTATCGCCCGTCTCGTTCCCAATCGAGGACGTGAGGTGCGACCTCGGACTCCGCGAAACGCCCGACTTCGTCCCGGAAGCGCCGTTGCGCCTCGTCGAACTCAAACACCGCGGAAGACCGGGGCGCGCTTCTCCTGGAACGCGGCGACGCCCTCGAAGTGGTCCTCGGTCTGGAGACACTGGACCTGCGCGAAGATCTCAAAAGCGAACTCGCCCTCCATGCCGGTGTTGAGCGATCGCTGAATGGCACGCTTCGTCCACATATGTGCCACGGGAGGCCCCGCCGCCATCTCTTTCGCCCACTTGGCGACCTCGGCAGCGTGCCGGTCTCCGGGGACGACTCTGTGGACGAGACCCATCGCGAGGGCCTTCTCCGCATCGACGAGACGGCCGGTGAACATCAGTTCTGATGCCGCTCCGAGGCCCACGAGGCGGGGGAGGAACCACCCGGCCGCCATGTCGCAGCCCGCGAGACCGATCCGGGTAAACGGCGCCCCGAGGCGGATGCCCTCGGCGGCGATGCGAATGTCGCACGCCATGGCGAGTCCCATCCCTCCTCCGACCGTGTGTCCGTGGAGCGCGGCGATCACCGGCTTGTCCATCGCCACGATGGCTCGTATCGGGTCGAGGTAACGCCGGACGATCGGCTCCCACTCCTGGGCAATCCGCGGCCGCATCTCGCCCTGGTCTGCACCTGCACAGAACGCCCTGCCGTTGCCTGCCAGGACGACGACCCGCGCCGTTGGGGACGTGGCGGCCTCCTCGAGCACCTCGACGAGGCGATCGACGGTCTCGATGGTGATCGTGTTGAGCTGCTCCGGCCTGTTGAGAGTGACGGTCGCTATTCCGTCGGCCTCGGAGAACAAGACATCGGATGGCATGGGTTCACCTCGTTTCTCGGGTGGTGTCGAATGGTGTCCAGGTCACGCCTGCGGAGTGATGACGGTGCGACCCGGCGTGGAGGGCTGCGTGAAGACCTCTACGGCCCTTGCGAGATCGACCGTTCGGCCGATCGACTGCGAGACATCGAGGGATCCGTCGGCGATACGACCGAGCACGGTGTTGATTTCCGCCATCGTCGACCCGAACGACCCGTGAATCGACGTCTCGGCGGCGACGAACCGGATGAGGGGAGGGAGGCTCGGCCGTTCGTGGCCCACGCCGACGATGACGAGGCGGCCTCCGGGCGCCAGGGCCCGCATTCCCAGCTCCACAGCCTCGGCCTTTCCCACGCATTCGAGAGCCAGGGTCGCTCCCGACGTCAAGGCGTAGAGCGCTTTCCCGGGATCGGTCTCGGTGGCGGGGTCGAGGGCCTCGTCTGCACCCGCAGCGATAGCCGCCTCCCGCGCGACGGGGGAGGGATCGACCACGACGACGCGTCCAGCACCTTCGGCACGGGCCAAGATCACGGCCTGCATGCCGAGGCCGCCGGCGCCGATCACCGCAACCGTCTCCCCCGGTCTGATTCGACCGACGGTGACGAGGGCGTGGAAGGGGGTAGCGATCGCATCCGGGACGATGGCCGCGATGCCGTCCGGAACGGCGGCCGGCACAGCCACGAGGCACTGTTGCGGCACGGCGATCCGCTCTGCGAAGCCGCCCTGGCGGGTCATGCCCATCACCTGGGGCCTGCGGCAGCGATGCTCGTCGCCCTCGGTGCAGCAGCGGCATTCTCCGCAGACGACCTGTCCGTAGCTGAGCACTCTGGCCCCGAGATCCCACCCGACGACTCCCTCGGAGGTCTCGATGATTCGTCCCGCGATCTCGTGACCGGGAACCCTTCCCGGGGCAACCCCGAGGTCACCGGCGACGATATGCCGATCGGTGCCGCAGACGCCCGCGGCCTGCACCTCGAGGACCACCTCGCCGGGTCCCGGCTCCGGATCGGAGACCTCGCCGAGGTGGATGTCACCTGGTCCTCCGTAGACGAGCGCTCTCACGACACCACCTCAGAGATCCAGCTTGAACACGCGAGCCGCGTTGTCGCGAAGGATCTTGCGGGTGGCCTCGGCCGAGAACCCACAGTCGTAGACGTCCTCGACGGAGCGCCTGAAGGGCAGGAGCGGATAGTCGGTGCCCCAGATCATCTTGTCCTGCCCGTACCCTCCTGCGAACTCCTTGACCCGTTCCGGCCAATGCCGCGCCGGACGGGCCGAAGACTCGACATACACGTTGGGGTGCTTCCACGCGAGGATCATCATCTCCTCCTCCCATGGGTTCCCGATGTGGGTGCCCAGGATCCGAAGCTCGGGGAAGGTGAGCGCCACCTCGTCGAGGTGAATGGGCCGGCCGCACTCCGAAGGCAGCAGCGGTCCCGTGTGGCCGACCTGGATGGCGAGCGGGATGTCGTACTCGCAACAAGCAACGTAGAAGGGCCAGTACATGCGGTCTGTGGGGGGAGGTGCCGTGGTCCGGCCGTCACCGTACTGGTACGGCTCGAGGCGGAAGACCGTCAGACCGAGATCCTCAACGCATCGCCGGAACTCGCGCATCGCCGGCATCGGGTCCCGGATGTCGACCGTGAAGCTACCGACGAACCGGTCGGGCGCGGCAGCGACGTGCGCGGCCGTCTCGTCGTTGGTCACCACCCACGTGTCGAGGAACTTGAACGAGGAGGCGACACCGATGTCCACTCCCGCCTCGTCCATCTCGTCGATGATCTCCTCGAGCGTGAAGCCGCGCCGGAACCGCTCCTCGACACCGTATTTGCGAAAGATGTGCCAGAAGGAGTCCGGCCAGCGGTCGGCAGTCTCCGGGGACATGATCGACATCCAGGCGTCGATGGCACCGACTCGCTCAGTCATGGGGCTCCTCCTGTCACGTCAGCGCGCGACCGATGATCTCGCGCATGATCTCCGACGTCCCTGCTCCGATCGAGAAGCCGGCGACGTCGCGGTAGTAGCGGGGGACCGGGGACTCCTCCATCTGGCCGAAGCCACCGTGGAGTTGGAGGATCTCCGCCGCAACGAACTGGACTGCAGACGCGGCGAAGAGCTTCGCCATCGATACCGCGCTCTCACCTGCCGGCTGGGCGCCGTTGAGAAGGTCGGCGGATTGGTACGCCAGGAGCCGGGTGGCTTCCAGCTTCGTCGCCATCTCGGCGAACCGATGGCGCCACGTCTGGTAACCCGTCAGCGGCTTGCCGAAGACGTGGCGCTCGGCCGCGTACTCCAGACCGAGTTCGATGAGACGCTCCATGATGCCCACCGCGAAGGCGGCGATTACGAGCCGCTCACCTGCGAAGTGGGCGAGGACGTAGCTCATGCCCCGGCCCTCTTCTCCCACGAGGTTTCTCACGGGGACGCGGCACTCGTCGAAGAACAGCTCGGCGGTATCCGACGCCCTGGCTCCGAGCTTGTCGAGCTTACGGCCGACGGAGAACCCCTCGGTGTCCGTCGGGAAGACGATCACCGAGATCCCACCGGGACCCCCACCTCCCGTCCGTACGGCGAGGC
>JBHHXA010000016.1:0-17403 GCA_046756805.1 Acidimicrobiia bacterium | reverse complement strand
ACTCGGAGAGCGAACCGCAGCCATCGGCGGTCACAGCCTGACGCCGATCCAACTCCCGAATGCGACCAACCTGCCGGGCACGAGCACGGGCAATCACCCGCTCGTCGGCCTCGAGCTGCATCCGCAACTCATCGGTCGGCACATCGTTGAGCACTCCGGTCTTCATGTCACCACCGTAGACACCAGGTGAGACAGAAAACGATCAGTTGACGTCGATAACAGAGGCTGCAGGTGACGTGCCGGTCGCCGTTCCCCCGGTGCCAGAAGGAGCATCGTTGAAAGCCCAGGATCAGGTCGAGCCATCCGGGCGACATTCGTCAGACCCCAAGGCGAGCAACGAAACAGGTGCGATCACGATCCGGACCGTTTGACCGGTTCTCCGTAGGGTCAGCTCTGCCGCTCACGTCGAGGATGACATCTCCGGAGGCGACGTCAACAACGGTGAGACTCGCTCGCCAGGTTGCCGGTGATCCCTCGGACGGGGTGAGCGTGACCCGGGCGGGACCAACGGTCAAGCCTTCCACACCCGGGTCTGCGCGGACGAAACCAGCAGGTAGGCCGACACGACCGGAGGCACAGGCCTCATCGAGAGAGGCCACGACACCGTAAGAGCCGGCCCGCGCCGCGCAGGCGGTCCCCGAGCTCACTGCGCTGGCAGATCCGAAGTCTCCGCGTCGACGGAGCCACCAAGGAGAGCATCTCCCGCGACCGGAACCAGAATCAACGCAAGAGCAGCCGCGACCGCGAGAACGATGACCACGCCAAGCCGAGCAGACAATCGACGGACACTGCGAGACGGAGCACCCGCGGAACTCCACAGGGCTGATCGCGGACGAGCAATGTCGCGCACACCGCCCCCCGACTCAGACGTCGAAGCCCTGCTCCGCCATCCAATCGTCGTTGAAGATCCGCGACAGGTAGTTACGACCCGAGTCGGGCAAGATCACCACCACCAGCGCATCCTCGTCTTCTCTGGCGACGCGGAGCGCACCGGCCGCAGCCATACCGCACGATCCACCGACGAGCAGCCCTTCTAGCTTCGCCAAACGGCGCGCCGTCACGAACGCCTCCTCGTCTCCGACCTGCTCGTAGCGGTCGACGATCCGAGGATCGAACGCCGCCGGCCAGAAGTCCTCACCCACGCCCTCGATGAGATAGGGACGCACCTCGTCCTCGGACGCCGCGGTGTAGATCGAGCCGACCGGGTCGACGCCCACAACCACCACATCCGGGTTCTGGAACTTGAGGAACATGCCGGTCCCGGTGATGGTCCCGCCCGTTCCGACGCCGGAGACGAGGACGTCGACCTGCCCATCGGTCTGGTCCCAGATCTCCGGTCCGGTCGAGTGCACGTGCGCATGAGGGTTCGCCGGGTTCGAGTACTGATCGGGCCGGTACGCACCCGGTGTATCGTCGGTGAGTCGATCGGCCACGGAGTAGTAGGAGCGAGGGTCCTCGGGATCGACGTCCGTGGGACACACCACGACCTCGGCGCCAAAGGCCCTCAGCAGATCCTGCTTCTCCTTCGACTGCTTGTCCGCCATCACCGCGATCAGCTTGTAGCCCTTGAGAGCGGCTGCCATCGCGAGACCGACCCCGGTGTTGCCGCTCGTCGGCTCGACGATGGTCCCGCCGGGCTCGAGCCAGCCGTTGACTTCGGCGCGCTCGATCATCGCCATCCCGATACGGTCCTTGACCGAACCGCCGGGGTTCATGTGCTCGAGTTTCGCCACGAGGTTCCCCGGAGGATGGAACCGCGAGAGACGCACCAGCGGTGTGTTGCCGATGGCCGCAACGACGTTCTCGTGGATGTGCATGACGACCCGAGGCTACCGCCTGCCCGTCCGTCCTCGATCACAGGATCAGGCAGCACGTTCCGCCCGCAGCGAGGCGATAGTGTGCGCTCATGTCAACGAAGGCGCCGCACCCGTGATCTGGCTCGGAAGCAGCGGTCTCACCGCAGGAGAAGTGATCTCGGTTGCCAGGCGCGGCGAGCGCGTCGAGCTGACGGACGGCGCCGTCGCTGCGATCACCGGCAGCCGGGCCATCGTCGATGCGATCATCGACCGGGAAGAACCGCTGTATGGCGTCACGACCGGATTCGGCTCGCTGGCACGGACCGCGATCCCCAGCGAACAGCGGTCCGCGCTTCAGCAGAGCCTCATCCGCTCCCACGCCGCCGGCATGGGGGATCCGGTCGAGACCGAAGTGGTACGGGCGATGATGGTGCTGCGCGCCAGAACGCTGGCGATGGGGTTCTCCGGCATCCGGCTCGAGGTGGTGCGGACCCTGTTGGACGTGCTCAACGGAGGGATCGTCCCGGTCGTGCCCGAACACGGCTCGCTCGGCGCCAGCGGCGACCTTGCGCCGCTCGCCCACGTCGCGCTCACGTTGACGGGCGAGGGGTTCGTGATCGGCCCCGCCGGTCCGGAGCCGTCGGGAGCTGCGCTGACACGGCACGACATCGCTCCAGCAGCGCTCGACGCCAAAGACGGGATCGCACTCATCAACGGGACGGACGGCATCCTCGGCATGCTCTTGCTCGCCTGCGAAGACGCGCGGGTGCTGTTCGGCACGGCGGAAGCTGCGGCAGCGATGGCGGTAGAAGCGCTGCTGGGTACGGACAGACCGTTTGCTCCCGACCTCAACGCGCTGCGGCCGCACTCGGGTCAAGCCGCCAGCGCGGCCAACCTCATGCGGCTTCTGGCAGGGTCGCCGATCGTCGCATCGCACCGCTACGACGATCCCCGGGTCCAGGACGCGTACTCCCTGCGGTGCGCGCCGCAGGTCATCGGTGCGGGCCGCGACACCCTCGCTCACGCCCGTGCCGTGGCCAACATCGAGCTCGGCTCAGCGATCGACAACCCGATGGTGCTACCGGACGGCAGGATCGAGTCCTGCGGGAACTTCCACGGCGCCCCGCTCGGCTACGCATGCGACTTCCTCGCCATCGCGCTCGCGGACATGTGCTCGATGTCGGAGCGGCGGATCGACCGGATGCTCGACGTCGCCCGGTCCGAGGGGCTTCCTGCGTTCCTCAGTCCCGAGCCTGGGGTGAACTCTGGTCTTATGATCGGCCAGTACACCGTGGCCGCCATCTGCGCCGAGAACCGGAGGCTGGCAGCACCGGCCAGCGTGGACTCGATGCCCACCAGCGCGAGCCAGGAGGACCATGTCTCGATGGGCTGGGGCGCCGCCCGCAAGCTGCGGCGGGTCATCGCCAATGCGACACGGGTGCTGGCGATCGAGCTCGTCGCAGCGGCCCACGCTGTCGACTTCCGTCGCCCCCTCGAGCCGGCACCAGGCACCGGAGCCGTCCAAAGGCTCATCCGCGATCACGTCGCAGGACCGGGACCGGACCGCTTCCTCGCCCCGGATTTCGCCGCCGCCAGGGATCTGATCGCATCAGGTGCGGTGCTCGCGGCCGCAGAAGCGGCCACGGCATCGACGACATGAGACCACGGCAAGCTGCTCGCGATCACGTCGGGCTCGGGTCCCTCATGCACCAGCTTGCGTGTTGCTCAGCCGCCGGGGACGAACTCCGCGCACTCGACTGCAACGTAGGCACTGACCGCATCGAAGGCATCCGAGACGGAAGATGATTGCAGGGGTCCGAATGCAGCATTCATCTGCTCGGCTTGCTCAGGCGTCAGCGTGGCGAAGGATGTCGGATCGGACAGATCGACCCCGATTTCCTCCAATGCCGCCTGGTATTGAAGTACTGCATCCTCTATGAGGTCGATCTCGCTGGTCAATGCACCGGGCAGGTTCTGAGAAGCCGCCGCGAACAACTGACCTGCGGCGGAGGTGTCTCCGGTAAACACCTGGCTCATGCCGAGCATCAAGTTCGCCAGACCTTCGCACTCATCGCTGAGACCCGGCACATTCGGGAGCGCTGTGGGTGGCACCGCGAGCGGAGCATCCGTGCCCTGCGTGCTGGCCTCGGTGGTACCGCTGGCTTGGTCCGAGCTTTGGGCCTCCGTCTCCGAACCGCCTCCGCACGCTCCCACCAGCAGCACCAGGCCGATCACACACCCGATGCCCCGACGAGGCCTCATTGACATGGTCCCTCCCCTGTCCGTCGTCTGGCGGTCAGTCTGGCAGCTTCTCCGCACGGCGTCCGGGGCTGAGTGGAACCAAGGGAGCCCCTGTCAGAGGCAGACACCGCTCCCGCGGGTGACGTTGCACGACGTAGGAGCATCACACATCGATGCCCGGCAGGTCGAGATCGTGGTGCGCCGCCCACTCCAGAGCGGAGTCGTACCCGGCGTCGGCGTGGCGCATGACCCCCGTCGCAGGGTCGTTCCACAAGACCCGTTCGATCCGGCGCGCCGCGTCCTCGGTGCCGTCGCAGACGATCACCTGCCCGGCGTGGATCGAGTACCCCATGCCGACGCCGCCGCCATGGTGCAGCGACACCCACGTCGCGCCGCTGGCCGTGTTGAGCAGCGCGTTGAGAAGCGGCCAGTCTGCAACGGCGTCCGAGCCGTCAGCCATCGACTCCGTCTCCCGGTTGGGGCTGGCGACCGATCCGGCGTCGAGATGGTCCCGGCCCACGACCACCGGCGCCGCCAGCTCGCCGGTCGCAACCATCTCGTTGAACGCAAGTCCGAGCCGGTGTCGGTCACCCAGCCCCACCCAGCAGATCCGGGCCGGGAGCCCCTGGAACCGGATGCGGTGCCGCGCCATGTCGAGCCAGTTGTGGAGGTGTGGATCGTCGGAGATGAGCTCCTTGACCTTGGAGTCCGTCTTGTAGATGTCCTCCGGATCACCCGAAAGCGCCACCCAACGAAAGGGACCGATACCGCGGCAGAACAGGGGCCGGATGTAGGCGGGCACGAATCCCGGGAACGAGAACGCCTTCTCGAGCCCGGCGTGGAGCGCCTGCTGGCGAATGTTGTTGCCGTAGTCGACCGTCGGGACGCCGGCGTCGTGGAAGTCGAGCATGGCCCGGACGTGGTGCGCCATCGAAGCCCGTGCCGCCTCCGCGACTCCATCGGGATCGGTAGCGCCGCGGGACCGCCACTCATCCAACGTCCATCCCATCGGCAGATAGCCGTTGACGGGATCGTGCGCCGAGGTCTGGTCGGTCACGGCGTCGGGGCGGACACCCCGCCGGAACAACTCGGGGAGGATCTCCGCGGCGTTCCCCAGAAGTCCCACCGAGCGGGGTTCGCCGGAGGAGCGAGCTGCCTCGATGCGTACCAGAGCATCGTCGACGTCGGCCGCCTTCTCGTCGAGATAGCCGGTGCGAAGGCGGAAGTCGATGCGGGTCTCGTCGCACTCGATCGCCAGACATGAGAACCCGGCCATGGTGGCCGCCAGCGGCTGGGCACCCCCCATGCCACCCAGGCCGGCGGTCAGCAGCCAGCGGCCCGCGGTGTCACCGTCGTAATGCTGACGCGCCAACTCGACGAAGGTCTCGTAGGTGCCCTGGACGATCCCCTGGGTGCCGATGTAGATCCACGACCCCGCCGTCATCTGGCCGTACATCATCAGCCCTTTGCGGTCGAGCTCGTTGAAGTGTTCCCACGTCGCCCATGCCGGCACGAGGTTGGAGTTGGCGATGAGGACCCGGGGCGCATCGGGATGGGTGCGGAAGACTCCGACCGGTCTTCCGGACTGGATGAGCAGCGTTTCATCGTCCTCGAGATCGCGCAGCGCTTCGAGGATCCGGTCGAATGCGTCCCAGTTCCTCGCCGCCTTCCCGATGCCGCCGTAGACGACGAGGTCGTCAGGACGCTCCGCGACCTCGGGATCGAGATTGTTCTGGATCATCCGATACGGAGCCTCGGTGAGCCAGCTCTTGCAGGTCAGCTCGGTACCACGCGGCGCCCGCACCGCTCTGGCTCCCGATGGTCGCTCCCCGGACATGAAGGCTCCTTCGCTCGACCGGCAGCCGCCGTCCGACGCCCTTACTGTACGAGTCGGAGCCCGGCGTTTCTGTCTGGAAATGAACGCAGACCCGCCCACGGTATCCTCGACACCCCATCACCCACGACGTGTCTACGTCCAAACGAACGGCCACGATGACCCAACTCATAGAGTGCGTTCCGAATTTCAGCGAAGGCCGGGACCTCGGCGTGATCGAGCAGATCACGGATGCCATCGAGTCGGTCGACGGTGTAACGCTCCTCGACGTCGATCCCGGCCATGCGACGAACCGCACCGTCGTCACCTTCGTCGGGGCGCCGGATGAGGTCGTCGAGGCGGCAGTGCGGGCCGGGGCGATGGCTGCCGAGCTCATAGACATGTCGCAACACAGCGGCGAGCATCCCCGGTTCGGCGGGATGGACGTATGCCCGCTGGTCCCGATCGCAGACATCACGATGGACGACACCGTCGGGCACGCACGGCACCTCGCCGAGCGGCTCGCGGCCGAGGCGGGTCTCACGGTTTATTGCTACGAGCATGCGGCGACCACCGAGAATCGCCGGGATCTCGCCGCCGTTCGGGGCGGGGAGTACGAGGGTCTGCCGGACAAGCTCGCCGACCCTGCGTGGAAGCCCGACTTCGGGCCGGTGGCGTTCAACCCACGCACCGGCGCCACTGCCGTCGGAGCCCGCGACTTCCTCGTTGCCTACAACGTCAACCTCAACACGACTTCGACGCGGCGCGCCAACGCGATTGCTTTCGACGTGCGACAGAAGGGCCGGATGAAGCGGGAAGGACACCCGCTGACCGGCACCATCGTGCGCGACGAAGGCGGCGAGCCGGTCTGGACCCCGGGGGCATTGCCTTCGGTGAAGGCGATCGGGTGGTTCATCGAGGAGTACGGAGTCGCGCAGATCTCGATGAACCTGACCAACATCTCCGTCACCCCGGTGCACGTTGCGTTCGATGAAACGGTTGCCAGAGCCGAAGCACGAGGGGTTCGTGTCACAGGGTCCGAGCTGGTCGGATTGATTCCTCTGCAGGCGATGCTCGATGCGGGACGCCACTACCTGCGCAAACAGAAGCGATCCCTAGGCGTCCCCGACGCGGAACTCGTCAAGATCGCGGTCAAGTCGCTCGGCCTCGACGATCTCGGCGCCTTCATCCCGAGCGACAAGATCATCGAGTACCGGCTCGCCGACCCAACAGTGCGGCGCTTGATCGACCTGCCGGTGGCAGGTTTCGTGGAGGAAACGGCCTCGGAGTCCGCTGCTCCCGGCGGTGGTTCGGTTTCGGCCCTGCTCGGCGCCCTCGGCGCGGCCCTGGCGACCATGGTGGCGAATCTGTCGTCGCACAAGCGTGGCTGGGACGAGCGATGGGAGGAGTTCTCCGATGCCGCGGTGGAGGCGAAGGGCTTCCATTCCCATCTGACCCGTCTGATCGACGAGGACACCGACGCCTTCAACCGCGTCATGGCCGCGTTCAGGCTCCCGACCACTACGGACGCCGAGAGCCAGGCGCGCGCTGCGACGATCGAGGAAGCCACCAGGGGCGCGACAGAGGTTCCGTTGCGCGTCATGGCGGCCGCGCTCGAGAGCATGTCGGTGATCGGCCGAATGGCAGAGACTGGGCTGCCGAGCTCGGTGTCGGATGCCGGTGTGGCGGCGATCTGTGCTCGCGCCGCCGTCATGGGAGCGCACCTCAACGTTCGGGCCAACGTCGCGACGCTCGACGACGCGGTCTACGCGGAGGAATCACTGGCCGCAGCCCGCTCCATCGAGGACAAGGCGCTGGCTGCGGAGGAGGCGATCCTCGAGATCGTGAGACGCAAGCTGGAGTAGCAGCCCGCCCCTGTGGCCCGTCACACCCGTTCGTATGCGACGGCACCGTTCTTGATCACCGTGCGAGCCATCTCGTAGCCAAGCCGGTTGATCACCATGCCGTGATGAGGCACGTCCCACACGACGAGGTCTGCTCGCATCCCCGGCTCGAGGAGGCCACGGTCATCGGCACGATCGAGGGCGTACGCCGCGTTCACCGTCGCCATGTTCCAGATCGCGGCGTACCCGAGCCGGAAGAGCCGGGCTGCAAGCTGCATGGCGAGCGGCATCGAAGGCGTGGGGCTTGTTCCGGGGTTGTAGTCGGTGGAGAGAGCCAACGGCACACACGCGTCCTTCATGCGGTGCACGACCTCCACCAGGTCCTGCTTCGGCGCCGCAGTGAAGCTCCCGTCGGAGTATCCCGGGGTCACCTCCATCATGTGCAACGCGACCGCGGGCAACACCACCGCGGTGACGCTCGCTTCCGCCAGCGCAGCGATGCCCTGGGACGAGACGTGGTCGAGATGGTCCGCCGACGCAGCTCCGAGTTCTGCAGCCAGTTCTGCGGCGCCCACCGGTCCCGTCTGATCGGCGTGGAGCCGGATCCGGAACCCGAGCGCCATGGCGGCCTCGCAGATCGCCCTGGTCTCTGCGATCGAGAACGCCGCGGGGTCACAGAACACGTCACAGTATTCGGCGAGAGCCCGGGCCTCGGACAGGGTGGCGATGACTTCGGCGACGTACCCGTCGCGGGCCACACCCGAGGGGACGACATGGGCTCCGAGATAGGTCGGAACGATGTCGACGGCGTGGTCGAGGCCGGCCTGAATGCGGAGCAGCCGCAACTCGTGCTCCGGATCGAGCCCGTACCCGCTCTTGGCTTCGATGGTCGTGACACCGTTGCGGAGCATGAGGTCGAGGTCGCGCCGCGCTCCGGCGCTGAGTTCCTCATCCGAGGCGGCCCGAGTGCGCGTCACCGTGAAGTTGATGCCGCCCTCGAGCCTCGCCGCCGCGCCTCCTTCGCCCGTGACGATCGCTTCGTACTCCTCGTGCCGGGAGCCGGCGTGGACGAGGTGGACGTGCGGGTCGACGAGCCCAGGCGAGACGACACACCGCGCGGCGTCGATCTCGCGCTCACCTCGATAGCCCTCCCGGACCCCGGAAGACGTGCCGACGGCGACGATGCGCCCGTCGTCGACGGCGATCGCGGAGTCGGTGAGCACACGAAGCGTGTCCAGGTCGGGCCCTCGTGCCGGCGGCATGGCCGTCGCCGACGAGATCACCTCGGAGGCCCCGACCACGAGGAGATCCACCACCTGAGTCATCAATGCCGCCTTCCGCCTCGGCGCCCCGTCACCGTAGCGCCACCCCTGCCGCCTGCCGCTTCGCCGCGTCCGGCGCCGGCCGCCATCAGTCGCGATACACGAGGAGACGTCGCTCGATGATGTGGCTGCCCAGCTTGACGAGCGCGTAGGCGAGTTGGGCGAATCCTTCACCATCTTCGTCGGCGGCGTCGACATCTTCGAGCCGAGCCGCGACCCCGGTCACATGTCCGTCGCGACAGGTCAAGACGGTTCCTGCACTCCGCTCGGTGATGGGCTGACCGACCACGCCGGCTGCGCCCGGTCCCTCGCCTCCTCGAAGCGTGACCAGATCGCCGACTGCGAGCTCTCGTTCCATGGGTTGCTCTCCCTCTCCGCCACAACCGGGCAACCCCGTGTCACAAAGCTACGCGCTCACGACGAAGACGGCCCGACACCCTCGAGAAACCGCGCACTCGGGTGGTGCTCACAGCGTGCCGGGCGCGCTCGCGAGCTGGTTGTGTTCACTGCAGACGGTCCCTTGAACTCGCGCCGCCTCAGGTAAGGTGAGCAACGGTGCAACTACCCTCCGTAGCCAGATCGCTACTCGTCGTGACGGCGGTGCTCGTGATCGCTGCGCCGGTCGCGGCAGGACCCCTACCCCCCGGTGGCACGTTCCTCGACGACGACGGCAACACGCACGAGGGCAGCATCGAAGCGATCGCCGCCGCGGGCATCACCCTCGGATGCAACCCACCTGCCAACGATCGCTACTGCCCTTCCGGGACGGTGTCGCGAGGCGCCATGGCCGCCTTCCTCGTCCGGGCGCTCGGTCTCACCGACAACGGTGGCGGCAACCTCTTCACCGACGACAACGAGAGCATCTTCGAAGGGGAAATCGACAGGCTGGGAGCGGCGGGCATCACCAAGGGATGCGACCCGCCGGCAAACACCCGGTTCTGCCCGGACGACCCCGTCACTCGCGAGCAGATGGCGGCGTTCCTGGTCCGCGCCTTCGGCTACACGGACCCCGGAGCGGGAAACTGGTTCACCGATGACGACACGAGCGTGTTTGAGGCGGACATCGACCGGTTGCGTGTCGCAGGGGTGACGCTCGGCTGCAACCCCCCGACCAACGACAACTTCTGCCCCAGAGACCCCGTTCTGCGAGACCAGATGGCGTCGTTCCTCACGCGGGCGCTCGGCTTGACGCCCATGGTGCCGCCACCGCGGCCCGAGGCGGTCCTGGAGACGGTGGCCTTCGGGCTCTTCGAGCCGACCTTCCTGACCGCACCACCGGGGGACGACCGACTCTTCATCACCGAGAAGGGGGGCACCGTCCGCATCGTCGACGGCGGCACGCTCCTGACCGACCCCTTCCTCGATGTGCGCAGCGCAACATCGACCGGTGGGGAAGCCGGGCTGCTCTCGCTGGCCTTCCACCCCGACTATGCAACGAACGGACGCTTCTACGTGTACCAGAACGGCCCACCGTCGAACACGAGCTACATCTACGAGTACACCGTCTCCGCCGACCCCAACGATGCCGACGAGTCCAGCCGGCGCACGATCCTGTCGCTGAGCCAGGGTGCCAGCAACCACAACGGGGGCCAGATCGAGTTCGGACCGGACGGGATGCTGTGGATCGGCTTCGGCGACGAGGGAGGCCAGGACGACGGGTTCGGCAACGGGCAGAACCTCGGCACCTGGCACGGAGCGATGCTCCGCATCGACGTCGATTCGGGTTCGCCGTATGCCGTTCCCGCCGACAACCCGTTCGTCGGTGCGGCCGGTCTCGACGAGATCTGGGCGTACGGGCTGCGCAACCCGTGGCGGTGGGCGTTCTACGGCGGAGATCTCTACATCGCCGACGTGGGTCAGGGCGCCCGTGAGGAGATCGACATCGTCTCGCTCGCCACCGGCGCCGGCTCCAACTTCGGGTGGTGCGACTGGGAAGGCACGCTCAGCCACGCAGGATTCCCGAACTGCCCCGGCACCGCATCCGGGGTCACGTTCCCCGTGGTGGAACTCACGCACTCGGCGGGCAACTGCTCGATCACCGGGGGCCGTGTCTACGAGGGCACGGCGCTGTCCCATCTCGTCGGGCACTACTTCTACGCGGACCTGTGCCGGGGGCACCTCATGAGTTTCGAGTGGTCCGGCGGGACGGTCACGAACTCCAGGGACTGGACCGCCGATCTGGGGACGATCGGCGGGATCTGGTCGTTCGGATCCGACAGCGACGGCGAGCTGTACATCGTCCTGGGCAGCAGCGGCGAAGTGCTCAGGCTGGCGGCGGGCTGAGTCGCTCTATCCGAGGTCGAGAAGCCGGGCCGTGCGCCCCCTGCTACTAGCGTTTCCGCCATGCCGCTCCATCCCGAGGCAGCAGCCGTCGTAGCCGATCTCGAACGAGACGGCGTCATGATCCCGTCCGACATGACGCCCGCAGTGATGCGGGAGCTCGTCGCGTCACGACCAGAGCCCACTCCCGAACCGGTAGCTGCGATCGACGAATTCACGGTGCCCGGCCCCGGTGGTGATGTCCCCGTACGGCGCTATCAGCCGTTGGGTAAGAGCAGCGACGTTCCGACGGTCGTGTTCTTCCACGGAGGGGGCTGGGTGTTCGGCAACCTCGACACGCACGATGCCCGCTGCCGCAGGCTCGCCAACCGCGGTCGATGCATCGTCGTCGCCGTCGACTACCGCCTCGCTCCCGAGCATCCGTTCCCCGCCGCATTCGAGGACGCGTGGGCCGTGACGAGATGGGCGGGCGATCGCGCTGCCGCAGCGGGCGCGACCTTCGGCGTCACCGGCGATTCCGCGGGCGGCAACCTCGCCGCGGCGGTCGCCATCGCGGCCCGGGACGAAGGCCTCCCCCTCGCACTTCAGGTACTCGTCTACCCCGCGGTCGACGCTCGGCCGGAGCGGTACCCGAGCTACATCGAGAACGCCGCCGGCCCTTTGCTCACCACCGCGATGACGGGTTGGTTCCTGGATCGCTACGCCGGCTCTGCGGACCGCGGCGACTGGCGGCTGGCACCGATTCGTCACGACGACCTCTCCGGCGTCGCTCAGAGCGTGATCATCACGGCGGAACTCGACCCCCTCCGCGACGAGGGCGAGGCCTACGGAGCCCGGCTCGAGGCGGCAGGCGTGCCGACCACCGTCACCAGGTACGAGGGGATGTTCCATGCGTTCCTGGGCTTCCCCGAGCGCATCGAGGCGGCCGAGCAAGCCCATGACGAGGTGGCGCAAGCCGTGCGATCGGTCCTGGAGACCTGAGGCCCGCGGGAGGACGTGCCGGTCAGGGTCCCGGGGCGTCGGCGCCGACGGTGCGGGATCGACCCCGGAAGTGTGCAACGGTTGCTCCGTCTTGATCGGTGACGACCACGTCGCAGATCCCGGAACGCCCGTAGAGAAGCGTCTCTCTTCCCGTTGCGGTCAACCGATCGCCGAGCCGCGCCGCCGTCACAAACACGATGTCGGCACCGGCGGCGACGGCCTTCGACCCGTGGGTGTTGCACGCATACGAGAACGCAGCGTCTGCGAGCGTGAAGATGAACCCGCCGTGGCACACACCGTGCCCGTTGACCATGTCATCACGGACCAGCATCGACACGGTCGCCGCGCCGGGAGCGACGTCGGTGACGGAGAACCCGAGGCCCTGAGCTGCCCGATCCTCGCTCCACATCTCCGCCGCCGAGGCCCGTGCCAGCGCAGCGAGATCCTCGTGGTCGACCATCGTCGGGCGAGCGTAGCGGAGGCGGGTTCCCGGACGTCGCTTCGACCTAACCCCACCCCCCGAGGGGTGGGAAGATCGTGCTACGATGCCGGAAGGAGGAACCATGAAGCAAGAGCACAAGAAGGCGGCGCTCAACCGGCTCAAAACGGTGCGAGGTCACCTCGACGGAGTGATCGGCATGGTCGACGACGAACGGTACTGCCCGGACGTCATGAAGCAGGTCTCGGCACTCCAGGGCTCTCTGGAGAAGGTGAACCGGGTACTGCTGCAGAACCACGTCGAGACCTGTGTGCTCGATGCCGTCGAGGAAGGTCGCTCCGGCCAGATCGTCGACGAGCTCATGGAGACCCTTCGGTACACACCCGCCATGACCGGCCCCACCCATGATGAGGAACACACCCATGCATGACGCCACCCTGTCGGTACCCGACATCCACTGCGGACACTGCAAGTCGTCCATCGAGGGAGCCGTCGGCGAACTCGACGGCGTCTCGAATGTCGATGTGTCCATCGAGACCCGCACCGTCGACGTCCGCTACGCCGAGCCTTCGACTCGCACCGAGATCATCGCCGCCATCGAAGGCCAGGGCTACGAGGTGGCCTGAGCCCGCATGACAGAGCCGGACACCATCACATTCGACGTCGAGGGGATGACCTGCTCCTCCTGTGCGCTCCGCATCGAACGGGTGCTGAGCAAGCAGGATGGGGTGGCCCAAGCCGTCGTCAACTTCGCAGGCCAGGAAGCGCGTGCGGTCGTGTCCCCGGGAACCGACGTGGATACGCTGCGGAGCGCCATCGAACGGATCGGGTACGACATCCGGCCGCTCGGTCCCGGTGAGGAACGGGTGTCCGTCGTCGACCGCTACGCAGCCGAGACCCGGAGCCAGCTGACCCTCGTATCCCTTGCTGCGATCTTCGCTCTGCCCCTGTTCGCTTTCTCGATGCTCGTGACAGAGACCGAGACGTGGCGCATCGTGCAGCTCGCGCTGGCGGCGCCGATCGTCTTCGTCTTCGGATCCCAGTTCCACCGCATCGCATGGAAGCGGCTCACGGCAGGCGAGGCGTCGATGGACACGTTGATCTCGGTGGGAACGATCGCCGCGTTCGCCTATTCGGTCTGGGCGCTCTTCACCGACGAGGCGGTCTTCTTCGACACCGCGGGCATGATCGTGACCCTCATCCTCCTCGGTCGGTACTTCGAAGCGAGGGCAAAAGGCAGGGCGTCGCAGGCGGTGACGAAGCTGATGGAGCTGGCTGCAAGCCAGGCTCGCGTCGTCAGAGACGGCGCCGAGATCCTCGTCGATCCGCTGAGCCTGGCACCGGGCGACATCGTGATCGTCCTTCCCGGTGAGAAGATCCCCACGGACGGAGTCGTCGCCGCCGGGACGTCCTCGATCGACGAGAGCATGCTCACGGGAGAGTCCATGCCCGTCGACCGGATACCGGGAGACGAGGTGTTCGGAGCCACCGTCAACCAGCAGGGCCGTCTCGAGGTCGAGGTGCAGCGCGTCGGTCCCAACACGGCGCTGGCGCAGATCGTCCGGCTCGTCGAGGACGCGCAGGCGACCAAGGCCCCCGTGCAGAAGCTGGCGGATCGCATCTCGGGAGTGTTCGTTCCGGTCGTGATCGCCATCGCCTCGATCGTGTTCGTCGCCTGGCTCGTGGGAAGCGGAGAGATCGCGACCGCCGTCCGCAACGGCGTCGCCGTCCTCATCATTGCCTGCCCCTGTGCGCTCGGGCTCGCCACGCCCACCGCGATCATGGTGGGAAGCGGCAGGGGCGCCGAGCTCGGCGTGCTCTTCAAGAACGCCGAGGTGTTCGAGCGGACGAGGACTCTCGACACCATCGTGTTCGACAAGACCGGCACGCTCACCCGGGGCGCCATGACACTGACCGACGTCGTCGCCGGCGAGGACGAGGTGACCTTCCTCCGACGGGTCGGCAGCGTCGAGGCTGCGAGCGCCCATCCGATCGGTCGCGGCGTGGCGCTCGGCGTCGAAGAGCGGGACGTCGAGCTCACCGCGGTGGAGGACCTGCATGCCGCAGCCGGCCGTGGCGTCACCGGTGTCGTGGACGGCGTCCGCGTGACGGTGGGCAAGCCGAAACTGATGGCAGACCTCGGTCTGGTCGCGGCCGAAGCTCACCTCGAGGCGCTCGCCACCTTCGAGGCGCAGGGCAAGACCGCGTTCGTCGCTGGATGGGAGGGCGAGGTCCGCGGGGTGCTCGCCGTTGCGGACACGGTGCGGCCGTCTTCCCAGGCCACGGTCGCCGCGCTGGAGAGGCTCGGCATATCGTCCGCGATGCTGACGGGTGACAACGCCAGGACTGCGCACGCCGTTGCCGGTCTCCTCGGAATCGAGCGAGTGGTGCCAGACGTGCTGCCCGGAGACAAGGCTGAGGAGATCCGCCGGCTCCAGCACGAAGGATCGGTCGTGGGTTTCGTCGGGGATGGCATCAACGATGCTCCCGCTCTCACCGCGGCCGACCTCGGCGTTGCCATCGGGACGGGCACCGACGTCGCCGTCGAGGCGGGAGACGTCGTGCTGATGGGAGGGGACCCCGCGGTGGTCGTGACGTCGGTGCGGCTGGCGCGGGCCACGTATCGCACAATCGTCCAGAACCTGTTCTGGGCCTTCGGCTACAACACGGCCGCGATCCCGCTGGCTGCGGCAGGCCTCCTCAATCCATCGATCGCCGCGGCTGCCATGGCGTTCTCGAGTGTGTCGGTCGTCACCAACTCACTACGGCTCCGTCGATTCGCGGCCTGAGCGCGCAACCAGGTCATAGGGCGTTGGGGACCGGTAGCCTTGTGAGCCATGGACCCGATCCACAGAATCCGACGACCTGTGTTACGGCGCCCCAGGGCCATCATCGCGTTCGAGGGCTGGAACGACGCCTGCGACGCGGCATCGGGCGCCATCACCTACCTCCTCGGCCAGCACAGTATCGACGAGCCGTTCGCCGTGATGGAGCCCGACGAGTTCTTCGACTTCCAGGCGCACCGCCCACATGTCGCCATCGGTGACGGTGGCACGCGCTCGCTCACATGGCCGACGACGCGGTTCTACGCGGTGCCGCTCCCGAACGAGGACCACGACCTCGTGCTCGTCACCGGGGACGAGCCCAGCTATCGATGGAAGACGTTCAGCCGGTCGATCACCTCGCTCCTCTCCGAGACCGGTGTCGAGCAAGCCGTCTTCCTCGGAGCGTTCATCGGCCAGGTGGCGCACACCAAACCCGTCCCTGTGATCGGCGTCGCCACCGACCCGACCCTGGTGTACGACCACGGGTTGCTGACGTCCTCCTACGAAGGCCCGACTGGCATCGTGGGCGTGCTCCAGGAGGCGTGTCGCGAGGAGGGGCTGCCGGCCATGAGCCTGTGGGCTGCCACCCCGCACTATCTCGCGGCGAACCCCAACCCGAAAGCGATGCGGGCGCTGATGAAGAGCGCAGCGAACGTGCTCGATCTCGCCATCGACACCAGTGAGCTCGACACCGTGGTCGACGAGTTCCTGGCGCGCGTCGCCGCAGCAGTCAGCGCTTCGGACGAGTTCAAGACCTACGTCGCCCAACTCGAGAAGAGCGAGGAGAAGGCGACGCCTCCGGGGCCGATCGACCCGTCGGTGACGACAGAACTCGTCAGCGAGATCGAGGCGTTTCTCAGAGAGCAGCGCTGAAGCTCTCGATTCAGAGGCGGTGACGATGCCGGTGGCTGTTCGGCGGAGGCGTGATCGTGCCCGCCTCGAGCCCGCGGTCCACCTCGACCAGGTCCGCGAGGGTCTGAGAACCGAGCACCTCCGCCGACTTCTCGCGGAGCGCGGTCCAGAGCCAGTGCAGAGGGCATACCTCGTCCCAGTGGCCCGGACCCGCGCCCGACGCACACACGCCGGGTAGAAGCGGCCCTTCGATCGCCTCGAGGATCTGGAGCGCGGTGATGTCCTCGGGTCGCCGAGCCAGGGAGTAGCCACCGGATCGGCCGGAGCGTGACGTCACCAGACCGACCAGCTGAGCGTCCTGGAGCACGTGCTGGAGGAAGCCCCGCGACATCGTGTCCGCGGTTGTGATCTCGGCTGCGGTCACCCATTCGCCGTCACTTCGGGCGAGGCGAATCAAAGCCCTGAATGCGTAATCCGCGCGAGTGCTGGGCTCCAGCTTCAAGCAGGGCCTCCCCTGTTGTGATGCCACTGTAGCGCTCACGAGTCCACGAAAACCCTTGTGGTGCTTGGGTTTTATGGACTCGTGCAGTATACGTATGGACCAACCGGGAGGCCTGGAATGGGGCCCGAGCAACGGGACGCTCGTTCCAGTAGCCTGCCGGGACCGATCGGGAACCTGGGAGGGCAGCCGGTGTCGCGGGCAGTACGCAGTGTCTCATCCGCTGCGTGTCGCATATCAGGAGCGCATCGTGACCCGTGACGGGATCCGTCTCACCGTGCTGTGGGTCGTCCTCACCGTGATCGGCGAGATCGCCGTCCTCGCCTGGTCGCTCCTCCCCGAGGGCTTCGCCCGGGAAGCGGACGTGGTGGACGAAGCGTGGCTGCTGCTGCTCGTCCTCGCCGTGCCCGTGTTCGCATTCGTGGTGGCAATCCTCGGGTTCTCCGCGGTTCGCTTCCGGACCAAAGACGGTCCGGTCGCAACAGGCCCTACCGAGGACGGGCCGCCGCTC
>JBHHXA010000015.1:0-18096 GCA_046756805.1 Acidimicrobiia bacterium | reverse complement strand
GTTGTCGACAGGGCCTCCAACGAACACGACGTGCGGGGCTACCGCCGCTGCCGCCCAGCCGGGAAGATGGTCGCCGAGTGCCTCGGTCGTCGGCCTGTTCAAGACCAGCCCGAGCGCCCCTTCCGATCCGTGTTCCACGATCCACACAACGGTGCGATAGAAGTTCGGATCGTAGAGGTGGGGCGTGGCCACGAGGAGTCTGCCGATCAGCGAGTCGGGCATCCTCCGATCCTATCTCTGCCCGCACAGTGCCGGCGGCCCGGGTTCCGGCCGTGTCACGTCGCGGCGTGTTCCCCGGCGTCTGCGCCGTCCGCCGACGGTGCGGCAGCGGCCGCATCGACGAACTCATGGTCGATGAGCTCGTGGCGGTGCAGATACGTCGCAACGAAGGCCTGGATCGTTGCCGCAACCGGCAGCGCCATCAACGCCCCTGCGGCTCCGAGGAGCGTGGCGCCGACGATGGCCGACCCGAAGGCGATCGCAGGATGGAGCGACATCGTTCTGGCAGTGATGCGCGGGCTGATCACGTAGTTCTCGAACTGCTGATAGAGCGCGATGAACACGAGCACGGCGAGGGCCATGCCTGGACTCTCGAGGAGGGCGATGAGCACCGGCAGGATCCCGCCCAGATACGTCCCGAACACGGGTACGAACTGCGACAGCACCCCCACCCAGATGGCGAGCGGCAACGCAAAGTCAACCCCGATGATCGTCAGGACGAGCCAGGAGACAACGGTTGCCACGGCTGCGAGCAGTGCCCGTGAGTAGAAGTAGCCGCCGGTCTTGTCGATGGCGATCTCGAACACCCGGATCACCTCGCGCTGCCTGGCCTCAGGGAGTGTCGAGAGCACGGCGCGCCGGAGCCGCGGAGCATCGGCGGTGAGGTAGAACGTGAAGAGCATGATCGTCAGCAGCGAGAAGACGGTGTTGAGCAGTCTCGTGCCCACCCCGAATACGCTTCCTGCAACGTCGGCCGCGATGCTCTGGAGCGAGCTGTCTACCGATGTCAGGGCGTCGTCGACGCGCGTCGAGGACACGTCGATGCCGAGTCTGCCCAGGACGTCGCTCGCGTCCTCGACGTAGGCGGGGATGTTCTGGACGAACAACCTCGTCTGATCGACGATCAGCGGCACCATGAGAGCGATGAACAGCGCGGCCAGGAGGCCGAACAGCACAAAGATCACACCCGTTGCGATCCCTCGTCGCCAGCCGCGGTGTGCGAGGAACGCAACGCCGGGCTCGAGTGCGATCGCAAGAAACACCGAGATCAGCAGAAGAATCAGGAAACCCCGTAACGCTCTGACGATGTTGAGCAGCGCCCAACCCACCAGGAGGAACACGGCGATCTGTCTCATGAACCGGGGCAGCCAGGCCGGCATGCCGTCGCTGCCGGCCCCGAAGAGCCTGGCGCGGGGAGAAGGGGCGGATACCGATGTCTCTTCCACTGCCGCCGGAGGGTACCGATGCGGCATGACGCATCGAAGGACCCTTCTTCATCGGCACGGGTCCACATCGCACGCCTTCCCGCCGCGGGTCGCGTGCGGTGCAACGCAGGGGTGACGGGTAGGTGTAGCCTCTGGCGGTGAACATTGCTCATCTCGACACGTTGCCCAAGGCCGTCCTCCACGAACACCTCGACGGCAGCCTCCGCATCGGAACCGTCCTCGAACTGGCCGAGGAGGCCGGGTACGGCGGTCTTCCGACTTCAGACCGTTCCGACCTCGCTGCATGGTTCTACCAGGGCGATTCCGGATCGCTCGAGAACTATCTCGAGGCGTTCGACCAGACGATCGCCGTGCTGACGACGCGCGACGCTCTGGCCAGGGTCGCTGAAGAGCTCGTCGAGGATCTTGCCGCGGATGGCGCCGTGTACGCCGAGGTTCGTTTCGGGCCGAGCCTGCACGTGAGTCCCACTCTGGAGCGAGAGGATGCGATCGAGGCGGTCCTCGACGGATTGGCGAGGGGGTCTGCAAAGACGGGTTGTGCGGCCTACCTGATCGTGGGTGCGCTCCGCCAGTACGACGACTCGGAGGCGGTGGCCCGAGCCGCCTCCCGCTTCGTCGGTGAGGGCGTCGTCGGCTTCGACCTGGCCGGGCCCGAGGCCGGATACCCCTGTGATGATCACCTCCCTGCCATCAATCATGCAAGGGAGGCGGGGCTGGGCATCACCATCCACGCCGGCGAGGGTGACGGCCCCAACAGCATCTGGCGTGCGCTGGGGCGGTGCGGCGCCGCCCGCATCGGACACGGGGTGCGGATCATCGAAGACGCGGTCCTGGTCGACGGAGACATCGAGAAGCTCGGCAAGCTGGCTCGCATGGTGCGAGACCATCGGGTTCCGCTCGAGATGTGCATCACGTCCAACCTCCACACCGGCGTCGCGGACTCGGCGGAGGATCACCCGTTCGGTGCGTTGTGGCGCGCTGGGTTTGCGGTGACGATCAACACCGACAACCAGCTCATGAGTCAGATCTCACTCGGTCACGAGTACGCACTGGCAGCCGAAACGTTCGGCCTGTCCATCCAGGACGTGGGTCGTATCGTCGAGCGAACCATCGAAGCCGGCTTCGGCGACTGGTCGGATCGAAAGAAACTCCTGACCGACGTGATCCGGCCCGCCTACGGGATAGAGTGAATCAGCCGATCTCGAGACGATGGTTGATCCAGCGCACGACGAACTCGAGAACCTCGTCCTGTTCGGGCTCGTTGTGGAGCTCATGACGCAGACCGGGGAACAGCTTGCGCTCGACGCAGGGAACACCCGCGAGAATGGCGGACGCCGAGGGGGGCACGAGCGTGTCCTCCGTGCCGTGGATTGCGAGCGAGGGCGTTGTGATGTGCTCGACGTCACGTCTTGCGTCCGGCATCGAGCTGAGCATCGCCCAACCGAATCGCGCCGTGGGAGCGATGTTGACCAGAGGGTCTGCGAAATACGCCACGCCCACGCTCTCGTCGCGTGAGAGTTGCTCCCCTTTGATACTCGACTTCATGCGCAACTTGGGGGCGAGCTTCCCGAACACCTGCGCCGCGCCGCGCAACACAGCGGGGACCTTGGCATCGAGCGCCGGTGCGGAGAGCACGTAAGCATCGGGTTGCGGCATGCTGGACTCGGCGTGAACCGCCGCGACCAGTCCTCCCATCGAGTGCGCATAGATGATGAAGGGGTGGCGCGGCGACCGCACCTGTTGTGCAACGAGGCTCAAATCGTCGACGAGCAGCTGAAACCCCTCGATGTCCATCGTGGGTCCCCCGGACCGGCCGTGGCCCCGGTGGTCATACCCGGCGACCGAGTAGCCCCTTGCGTTGAAGAAGGCGGCGACGTGCTCGTAGCGGCCGATGTGCTCCGAGATTCCGTGGACGATGAGGACGGTGGCCGACGGCTCCTCGTGGGGCCACGTCCGAAGGAAGAGGTTGATGCCGTCGCCGGTCTCCACGGAGGTGTTGGTGTCATTCACGATGCGGTCTCTCTCGATTCTGTTGCGTTGTGCGCTGCGAGTGCAGCTCCGACGATGCCGGCGTTGTTCCTCAGCTGGGCGGGAACAAGGGGCGCCCTTGGGTGGAGGTCGGCGGAAAACTCCACGAAGCGCTTCGAGATTCCCCCGCCGAAGATGATGAGATCCGGCGTGATGATGCGTTCCAGGTAGCCCAGGTACTCGTTGACACGTACGGCCCACCACTCGACGTCCATGTTGTCCTCCTCGACCAGACGAGCCGCTGCATACCGCTCGGCAGGCGCACCGTGGAACTCGGTGTGTCCCAACTCGGCGTTGGGTACGAGCCTGCCGTCGATGAAGAGAGCGCTGCCGATGCCTGTGCCGAACGTGAGCAAGAGGACGACGCCCGATACGTCCCTCCCAGCACCGAACCGGATCTCCGCCAGACCGGCGGCGTCCGCATCGTTGAGGGCGTGGGTCGGGCAGCCGGTCCACTCTGCGAGCAGCGCGCAGGCGTCGACGCCGAGCCACGAGTCGTCGATGTTTGCCGCGGTCCGAACCACACCGGCCTGCACCACCGAGGGCAATGCGAGCCCGATCGGCCCCGACCAGTCGAAGTGTGACACGACCCGGGCTGCGACCTCCATCACTGCATCGGGTGTCGCAGGCCGCGGTGTCGCGATGCGTTTGCGTTTCGACAGGAGGCTGCCTGCCTCGACGTCGACCGGAGCCCCCTTCACTCCGGAGCCACCGACGTCGATGCCGAAGATACCGGGTGTCGTCATGGGCTGGTCCGGGTCGCGTGGCGTCTCACGGCGCGCATCCTCGCGGCTGGGGAGAGTTCTCGCATCCTACGCCCGTCTCCACCGACATCACCTGGCCCTCGGTGCGCTACGTCAGCTCTCGATGAACGGAGGATCGACCCGCAAGCCGGAGTGCCAATCGTCGCGGATCTCGACCTCGAGGTGGACCTCATCTGCCGGGGGTGGAGCGACGTAGGCCATTCCGATACCGCAGCTGAGGGTCGGGCTGAAGTTTCCGCTCGTCACGATGCCGGACCCGTCTGCGGAGCGGATCCGGTAGCCGGTCCTGGGGACCCTCCTGCCCTCCATCCGAAACGCAATCAGAGCCCTCTCGACCCCGTCGGCGGCCTGCCGTTCGAGCGCGCCCCTCCCCACGAACTCGTGGTCCCAGGCGATCACCCAGCCCAGGCCCGCCTCGAGCGGTGTCGTGGTCGGATCGAGATCCTGGCCCCAGAGCGGATACCCCATCTCCAGGCGCAGCGTGTCGCGAGCACCGAGACCGCACGGAACGGCTCCGGCGTCGATGAGCGCTCCGAGCAGATCGTTGCCCGAGTCCACGGGGACCGCGATCTCGGCTCCTCTCTCTCCGGTGTACCCGGTTCCCGCGGCGATCACGGGTGCTCCTTCGAACTCAGCCTCCAGCACGCGAAAGCGGCCGGGCACAGAGCCCAGCACGCCGTATACGAGATCCGGGGCCCCGGGCCCCTGGACTGCGAGCAGCACCGTGCCGTTGCGGACCGGGTCCGTTTCGCACCCGAATTCGACGAAACGGCCCAGGATCTCGTCGAAGTTGGTGCCGTTGGGCGTGACCCAATACCGGTCCTGGTCGAGTCTCCACACGATGATGTCGTCCTCGACTCCCCCGGCATCGTTGAGCGCCATGGTGTACTGGGCCCGGCCCGGCTGCGCCTTGTCGATGTCGTTGCACAACAGGGACCGAAGCGCATCGGTGGCTGCGGGCCCCGTGACCTCGAAGCGTCCGAGGTGGCTCACATCGAAGACCCCCGCGCTCTCTCGAACGGCCTGATGCTCGGCGATCACGCCCTCATAGCGGAGTGGCATCTCCCAGCCGCCGAAGGTGGTGAAACGGGCTTCGAGCTTCTCATGCAGGGGGTGCAGCGGCGACTGAGGCACGTCGTCATTCTCGCGCGCCGCTCACGCCAAGGGTCCGGCCGGCGCTCTTCAGCTTGCTGCGCTCGCATCGCCGAGGTCGATCACCTGCAACGGGCCCGGTACCCGTGTCGGCGCAGGGAGTGTCTCGGTGTCCGCATCCGCATCTGCGAGTCCGTACTTCACGAGCAGATGCAGGTAGTCGCGCTGATAGAAGACCTTGCAGCTCACCTCCGGGTAGAGCTCGCGCACCCGCCGGAGCTTGCCGTTCTTCTTCGTCACCAGCTTCTGGTTCATCGTCGTGATCTCGATGAACAGGTCTTCCTCCGGCAGGTAGAAGTCGGGCCGAAAGAACTTCGTGGGGTGACCCGAGTCATTCCACTTGAGAGCGAACTCGCGCGGTTCGTACTCCCAGGCGATGTCGTAGAAGTCCAGCAACCGGGCGAACTGCAGCTCGCTCTCGTGAGCGAAATCGACGAAGTCCGCTGATGTCGTCTCGAAGTCGCTGGTGACGCTCAGTTGACTTGCGCCTCCGCGTTGGCAGCCTGGTCCTGGTCCGCGGTGGCGTCGGGGAACAGGCGGTGGATCTCGCCGACGAGCTCCTTCTCCAGTGGTCCAACGGCGATCCCGAACACGCCCTGGCCCTGCTGGAACACGTCGAAGACCTCGCTGGCGCTATGGACCGCATAGATCGTTGCGCCGTCCGACAGCAGCGTGACGTCGCTGAGCGGGTTGTCGCTCTGAAGCTGGGCCCGAAGGATGTCCATCGCGGTGCGGATCTTCTTCAGGCTCATGCCGGCGTCGAGCAGCTTCTTGACGACCTTGAGCTGGACGACGTCGCCGAAATCGTAGAGCCGCTGAGAGCCGGAACCGGTTGCGGACTGGATCGATGGCTTGATGAGACCGGTACGAGCCCAATAGTCGAGCTGGCGGTAGGTGATGCCCACGAGGTTGCACACCTGAGGCGCCCGGTACCCCTCGGCAGCCTGAGCTGAGTCCACGTGCTGATCGGTCACCACTCCTCCTTCACGCGCCGTAGCTTACACGGGCGTAATTCCGTCCGCAGAACTACGGGCGTGAAACTAGGGCGACGACCGAGAAGTTGTCAACAACCCCTGTGGACAACCTCGGACCCGCGGCGATCTCGGGGACGGCCTCAGGACGAGTGCGGGTGCTCGAAATCGTCCGGGCTGATGTCGTCGAGGAACTCGCGGAACCGCTCGATCTCCTCCTCCTGACCTTCATCCTGGATCTCCACTCCGGCCTCGTCGAGCACCGCCCGTGCCGCGAAGACAGGCGAGGACGTGCGGGCCGCGAGCGCGATGGCGTCGGACGGCCGCGAGGAGATGGTGACCTCCTCGCCGTTGCGGCTCATGACCAGCTCGGCGAAGTACGTGCCGTCCTCGAGATCCGTCACGACCACCTTCTCCAGGTTCGCACCGAGCCTCTCTGTGATCACTTTGAGCAGATCGTGGGTCATCGGACGCTGGGGCTCGACACCCTCGAGTGCGAGCGCGATCGCGGTCGCTTCGTTGGTGCCGATCCAGATGGGGAGAAAACGACTGCCACCATGCTCCCGAAGAAGGAGGATGGGGGTCTGCGTCGGAAGCTCGATGCGCACCCCCACCAGGTCCATGGGGACAGGATCGCTCATGCAGTCACCCTATCACCGGCCGGGGATTTGGTGCTCGGCGGCCTGGAGCCCGAATGCATGGTCCTCAAAGGCACCCGAGTTCTCCGTCAGCAGGCCGAGATCCATCACCGCCCACAGCGAGCGGAGGTTGCGGAAGCGGCCCTCCCAATCGAGTCCGTATCCGAGCAGGAACTCGTCACCCACCTCGAAACCGCGGTACTCGACCGGCACGTCGACGATGCGACGCGGGGCCTTGTCGAGGAGGGCCACGGTGGCCAGGCTCGCCACGCCTCGCATCTCCAGCGACTTTCGCAAGACCGACAGCGTCAGACCGGTGTCCACGATGTCCTCGACCAGCACGACGTCCCGGCCTTCGAGCGAGATCGACGTGTCGAGCAGGATGCCTACCCGCCCTTCGTGCCCGAATCGGGTCAGAGAGAGGAGGTCGACCTCCAGTGCGGCGTCGGTGGCGCGAACGAGATCCGCGAGGAAGGGGATGCAGCCCATGAGGACTCCGACGAAGACGGGCTCGCGGCTCGCATAGTCCGCGGCGAGCTCCACCCCGAGCTGAGATACACGGCGCCGCAGGTCAGACTCCGGCACCACTTCGACGAACGTGTCGTTCACGACCGGCCCCCCGCGATGACGGGCGAGAGATCGCGCAACCAGGCCTCGATGTCCCGACCGAGGTTGGTGCCGGTGAGCTCGGTCTTGGCCCACTGGCCGTCGGAGAGCGGCACGACCGATTGCACGCGGGCGCGCTCGTACCGGTCGGTCGGCAAGAGCGATACGAAGCCTCCCCCGCCCTCTTCCGGCACGAGGTGCGAGAGGAGGCGGTCTCCCAGGGTGAGGGTGTGAGCGCCAAAATCGAGGAGCTCACGACTGTCTGCGAAGTGGTCCTCGGACCCCATCACCACAGCGATGAGGGTCCGGTCTCCGTCTTCGAGCACGGAGATGAGGACGCGGCCCGCCTGTCCCGTGAATCCGGTCTTCATGCCGACGACACCGGGGTAGAGGCCGAGCAGACGGTTCGTGTTGCGAGCCTTGCGCTCCCTGCCGCCGGGATCCGGTTTGAACTTGATGAGCCGGGTCCTCACGATGCGGGCGAGCACGGGATCCTCGAGTGCGGCTTCGGCGATACGAACGAGATCCATCGCGGACGAGAAGTGCCCCTGGGCGTCGAGCCCATGGGGGTTGACGAAACGGCTGTGCTCCAGTCCCATCGCCTCTGCCTGGGCGTTCATCAGATCGGCGAAGCCTGCGACCGAGCCGCCGACGTGCTCGGCCAGCGCAACCGCTGCGTCGTTGCCCGATCGGATGAGCATTGCCTCGAGCAGCGCCTCGATGTCCCAGCGCTCCCCCGGTGCCAATCCGATCTCGGATTCGCCCACTGCCGCAGCGCGATCCGAGATACGGGTACGCTCGTCGAGCTCGGCGTTGGCTCTCACGACGAGCGCCGTCATGACCTTCGTCACCGAGGCCATGGGCCGCTCCTCGTCGGCGTCTTGCTCCGCGAGCACCACGCCGCTCCTGGCGTCGTAGACGACCCACGTCTCAGCCGTCAGCTCCGGAAGGTCGGGCGAAGGGGACGACGGTGGGAAGCCCCCGGGTGGAGGCAGCAACGCGACGAGCGCGAGCACCGAGATACCGGAGCGGAATACCCGTGGCATCAGGTCTCGAGCAGCTTCCTGATTCGGGACTTCACCATCTCCTCCTGGAGCCGGGCGCCTGCCTGGGCTCCGTCGGCGAGGATCTCGGCCGCTTCCCTCCGGCTGTCCGGGTTGCGATGACGGAGCAGCGGGGACACGCGCTGGCGCAGCAGATCGGCTTCGCGGTCTGCGGCGAGCCGCAACGACCGGAGATGCCGCTCCTCGAGGCCCCGTCCCAGGAGCCGCCGCGCGGCCCTGGCGATGGTGAGGTCCTCGTCCCGGAACACGTGCTTCCCGCTCGGCAGCTCCATGGGGGCGAGGATGCCTTGACCCACCAGCGCCGCGATCTGTGCTCGTGTCAACCCTGCTGCCCTTGCCAGCTCCTGCCGCGTCAGTGACACACCCGTCGCCGCGAAGTAGCTCTCTGGTGGCGGCCCGGTCTCGGGCTGCGCCGAAGGCTCCTCCCCCCGTTCCCATGCGGTGAGCTTCGACTTGATGACCTTGAGCGGGAGGAAGTGGTCCCGCTGCTCCCGCAGGATGTAGCGGATGCGTCGCACGTCATCGTCGGTGAACATGCGATAGCCGGCGTCGGTTCGCTGCGGGGCCACCAATCCCTGGCCCTCTAGGAAGCGGACCTTGGAGACGGACAGCTCGGGAAACTCGTCGCGCAGCACGGTGATGAGCTCTCCGATGCTTCGTCCGCCGTTGTCAGACATCGCCTTCGACCACGATGAGATGAAACCTCCCGATGATGACCTCGTCTCCGGGTGCGAGCGTCGCGGAGTCTCGCCGCTCCATGTTGACGTACGTGCCGTTGGTGGACCCGAGGTCCTCCATGGTGAGGCCGGTGTCGTCGACGACGAACCGCGTGTGGTAGCGGGAGACGGTCACGTCGCCGAGGAAGATGTCGGACTCCTCTGCCCTACCTGCGGTGGTGATGCCCTCTCCGAGGACGTGAGTGAGGCCCGCCCGAGGGCCACGTTCGACGACGAGGGCGAAACGAAACACACCGGCGACGCGCTCGGTCGCCGCCTCTGCACCTGCGGCGGTCTCGGGCTCGTACGCAACGGTCGGATCGTGCTCTTCGAGCGGCTCAGGGTCCGCGTTCATGAGACCATGGTAGCCGCACACCCTCAAGTCGAGGTTGAGGGTGCACCTTCCGCCGAGGAGCTACTCCGCGGTGTAGGTCTCGTACCCAGCAGCATCCATGAGCCCGTCGAGGCTGGCGCCTTCCTCGGGTCGGATCACGATGAACCATCCGTCGCCGTAGGGGTCGGTGTTGATGAGTTCCGGCGCCTCATCCAGCGCATCGTTGCGTGCGACCACCACTCCCGCGACGGGGGTGTACACGTCGGACACAGACTTGGTGGACTCGACCTCGCCGAACGACTCACCGGCCGCAAGCTCCCGGCCAACCTCCGGAAGCGCCACGAACACGATGTCACCGAGCTGATCCTGGGCGTAGTCCGAGATCCCGATCCGCAGTGATCCATCGTCGAGAAGGCGCGACCATTCGTGGTTCTCCGCGTACCGGAGATCTTCTGGGATCTTCACCGTGGGAGCCTCCTGAGCGCTCGGATCCGTCAACCGCGCAGACTCTACCCGGTGCGGCGCGAGGCGGTGAGGCGGCGGGCGTCACCCAGATACTGCACCCCGACGACGTAGTACGCGACGAGCCCGGGGATGCCGACCGCATACGCCGCCCACACCAGTGGGTCGAACGGCGTCCCCTCTCCGATGAAGAACCAGGCCACGGATGCGTAGAGCAGCAACGTTGCTAGTTTTCCGAGACGGCGCACTTCGAGCTTGGCCCCGCCGCGCGCCAATAGCACGAGGGCCCCAACTCCGATCACCGTCTCCCGGGCGATGATTGCGATCGCAAACCACCGGGGCAGGTCGCCCGATATGAGGCCGCCGATCACCGCTGCGGCAACGGCAAGGCGATCGGCGAGGGGATCGAGGAGCTTGCCGAGCTCGGTGACCTGGTCGAGGCGTCGTGCCAGGTAGCCGTCCACCCAATCCGTGGAGCCGATCAAGGCGAGCAACCAGCCGGCCGCCGCGGCGTTGTCCGGGCTCCCGAGCAGCAACCAGAGGAAAAGAGGTACGAGCAGGAGCCGCACCAACGAGATGAGGTTGGGAATCGTGGCCACGGCCGTCAATCGACCGGTACCACCCAGAAGCGCACCCTGGCCATCTCGGTGCCTTCGACCGAGACGATGAACGTGTACCCCTTGGGCTCGGGGAAGGTGATGTTGTGGAACTCGCTGGCCAGCGGCACGACGCTCGTCGCACCCGGTGGCAGCTCCCGCGGCGCCCCGACCATGAGGCTTCCCGTGGCGTGCACGCCGAGATCGCGGCCGTCCTCGTCGAACAGGTCGATGCTGATGTCGAGGTACCGCTGCCGCTCGTCCGGGCTCACTTCGGCGACCATCGCCACGGTCAGGGCCCGGTGTATCACGGGGAAGGTGGAGGCCTTGATCGTGTCGATACCCCCACCGAGCACGAAGAGCTTGCCACCGATCACCTGCGCAGCATCGGCGAGCATCGCAGTCGTCAGTTGCACCTCGGTCCTCCCCTCATGGGCCCCGGGCGGGAACGGGTCGCGGCATGGGCCGACCTTAGCGTCGCTCCCACATGGATCCCGGAGATGCGGCTCGCCGGGCGTAGTCTGCGGTGCCCATGGCACGGACTCTGCGCATCATCACAGCGAATCTGCTCAACGGAGCCGCTTCGCGTACCGCGTTGCGGCGGCTGATCCGCGACGAGCGGCCCGATGCGTTCGCCGCACAGGAGCTTGCCCCCGCCGCCGCCGCCGTCATCGCCGGCGAGCTCCCCCACGGCCTTCTCGATCCCAGTCTCGACTATCTCGGCGGCGGCATCGCGCTGCGCCGGCCTGGCGACGTCGTGCGGCTGACGATGGAGCATCGCGACGGCCATCGCGTGCTCCTGGAGCCGGGCACCTGGCCGGAGCTGACGGCGCCTCTGGAGATCGTGGCCGTTCACCTCATGAACCCCGTCCTGCGACCCTGGCGACACTCAGCCTGGGTCAGGCGGACGCAGGTGGAACAGGTGCTGGATCATGTGCGAGAGAACCGGGTCGCACGCGTCATCGTCGGTGACTTCAACGCGACACCCGCATGGCGCGTCTATCGCAAGATGGCGGCCGTGGTCCAGGACGCGGCGCGCGTCACGGGGAACCCGCGCCGCACATGGGCGCCGTGGTGGTGGATGCCCCGATTACTCCGCATCGACCATGGTTTCGTCGAGGGTGTGGTCCCGCTCTCGGTACGAACCCGCAGGGTGCGCGGCGCCGACCACAGCGCACTCATCGTGGATGTGCGCGCCTGAGCAGGTCGATGCGACGCAGGGTGGGAGTAGATCGCGCCCGGCCCCGGCCGGAAGCGCCTCAACCCGCCAGGTCGTCCCGAGCAACGCCGCCACCGGCCTTCAGCGGATCTCGGATGATCCGCAGCTGAGACGTGCCGAGCCCATACGCGATCAGCTTGGGACCGGGTGAGATGCGCAAGAAGCAGCTCTCCGGGGGGTCCAGCTCGCCGTGCTCGTGAGCGACTTCATGTGGCCTCCATCGGTGAGCGCACGAATCGCGGGATCGTCGGTGTCGAGGATCTCTGCGGTTCCCCGAAACTGGACGGTCGGACGGTGGTCCCACCGGGAGACGGCGGACAAGGATCGCCACCGCCGCGTGGGCGTTGGCCGCGATGCTGCTTGCCTCGTACTCCGGGTACTGCGACAATGGCTCAGGCGCACGGGTTCCGCCGCCGATGGCCCACTGACACCGGAGGCCCGATGAAGCGAGACCCTACCGACATACGCACGCTCAGCGTGGTCATGCCCGTGTTCAACGAGGCAGAGACCTTGCCCCTCATTCTCGAGCGAGTGCTCAAGGCGTCCGTGAACCTCGACCTCGAGATCGTCTGCGTCGACGACGGATCGAGCGACGCCAGCAGCATGGTGCTCGACGAGTGGGCCGAGAGGGACCCGAGGATCCGGGTCGTGCGTCACGCGACCAACCGGGGCAAGGGCGCCGCAGTGCGTACGGCCATCGAGCACATCACCGGCGACGTCGCCATCATCCAGGATGCCGACCTGGAGTACGACCCGGCGGACTACGCAGCTGTCCTCGGGCCGATCCTTGCGGGCTCCGCAGACGTGGTGTACGGGAGCCGCTTCGCCGGCGGGGCCGAGCGGCGTGTGCAGCTCTTCTGGCACGGGCTCGGGAACCGGATCCTGACGATGCTCGCCAATGCGCTCAATGATCTGGATCTGACGGACATGGAGACCTGTTACAAGGCTTTTCGCACCGATATCCTCACGCGACTGCGGCTCACGGCGTCCGACTTCAGGATCGAGCCCGAGATCACCTCACGGTTGGCAGGAGCGAAGATGCGGATCTACGAGGTTCCCGTCTCCTACCACGGCCGGACCTACTCGCAGGGGAAGAAGATCAGGTGGACCGACGGCGTGCTCGCGGTCGTGGCCCTCTTCAAGTACCGATTCGTCGATCGTGAGCCGTACCGCTCCTGACCGGGACGGCGAGGTCAGCCCTTGAGCTCGCCTCGCTCCAGGAACTCGAGGAACCTGGTTGCCTGCTCGATGAGGTCCGATACGTCGACTTCGCCGGCAGCCAGGAGGGCCTCCTGGTAACCGTCGAGGGCGCTGAGGATGTCACCCGAGGTCCAGGGTCCTCCGGCGAGCGTGCCTCCCTCCCCCACCAGAGCGGCCGCCTGCTCGAACGTGAACCGGCCTGCGGTGACCTCCCTGCCGAGGATGATGCCATCGACCCTGCGACCGGCGGCGTCGAGAGCAAGGACGGAGCGGAGGTCGTCGAGGTTCCGCACTCCGCCGGCAGCGATGACGGGCTCGTCGACGATCGACAGCGCCTCCTTCATCGCATCGAGGTCGGGCGGTTCCTCGAGCGCATCCCGCCCGACTTCTGCGATGGCGAATGCCGCGGCGCCCGCCGATGACATCTCGATGAGCACCTCTTCGAGGTGTCTGCCGCTGTTCTCGGTCCAACCTCGCGTTGCGATCTCCCCGTCCTCACCGACATCGAGGCTGACGACGATGCGGCCCGGGTGCTCGCGACACAGGTCCCACACCATGATCTGATGCTCGATGGCCGCCGTGCCCATCACGACCCGCCAGGCGCCTGCCGAGAGCAACGCATCCACCTCCCGCGGCGACCGAACGCCACCGGCGACCTGGACCGGCACATCGACCGCTTCGATCAGGTCGTGGATGAGCGGCCTGTTCTGGTAGTCACCGTATGCTGCGCCGTCGAGATCGACGATGTGGAGGCGGTGTGCGCCCTTCGCCACCCAACCGGCGGCACGACCGATCGGGTCGGCATCCAGCGAGATGGCATCACTCACCTTGCCGCGCGGCAACCGCACGGCTCGGCCCCCGAGGATGTTGACACGTGCGTAGAGGTCCATGACCAGAGCTTAGGGCGCAGACTGCGGACCAAGGCTCGGTGCGTGCTCCTTGGTCCTGCGTCGGAGACGGTGGATCGCGTGCACCGGTGCGGCGAACCAGAAGGTCGCAGGGAGCCGGGTCCCGATCGCCGCCAGCGCCTCACCGCGCGACAGGGACGAGCCTCCACGGTCGATGACACTCAAGGCGGCATGGGTCCCTGGGTCGGAAGCGGGTTTGCGCAGGATTCGGAACCGGCCGGCCCAATCGAGCCCCTTCACTGCGGACGCGATGCGTCGGGACCGCCGATCGTCGCCGGCGACCATGACGGTTCTGTCGCGGGCGATCGGCGTGATCCAGATGACGAGCGCCGCGAGCGCGGCGTAGGAGAAGACCTCCACGGAGGCAACGATTTGGATCGACACGTGGAATGGGATCGCGATCCAGATCGCACCCAGCCTGGCGCGTCGCACGAGCAATCCCAGCCCGATCACGAGCTCCGTGAGCACGGCGGCCTTGGCGAACCAGACGTGGAAGCCGTTCGTGGCGACGATATCGAGAAGCCACTCGGGGACGCCACGGTCCGCAGCCACGCCCCGGAACTGCACGATCCGGAGCTGGGTGACCGTCCCGTTCCACCAGTCCTGGTCGATCAGCTTGCTGGTTCCCGATCCGATGAACGCCGCAACCACGGTCATCCGCATCAGGAACACAGGCCACAGTGGTCTGATGGGCTGAAGCCTTCTGCCGCGGCGCCTTCTCAGTGCGGCGTCGACCGCCCAACGCCGTCCCAGAGGCAGGAATGCGATCCCGGTCAGCAACATGAGGAGGAAGAAGCGGTTGTGGGCGAAGTGCGTGCGGGAGAGAAAGAGGTTGTAGCCGACGAACCCCGCTCCGTAGATCGTTGCGACCCGGGTGGCGAAACCCGCGGAGATCGCCACCGCGATCGGTACCGCCGCCCAGAGAAGGATGAGGTAGAGCGTGCGGGAAGCCTCCGGGTAGAACGAGGCGTATGGCTGGGTGAACCGATCCGAGTACACGACCCCTTCGCGCGCCAGAGACAGGAACGGCCTCAGGTGGAGGAGCAGGAGGCCTCCGGCGGCGATCCGGAGCAACTCGATGGCTGTGAGATCTCCCTCGCCGTCCACGAACCGCGACAGGGCCGCGGTCCGCGAGGCGATGATGGCCGCGGTCATGACGCCGCCTCCGGGCGGTCGGCGCTCTTGAGGACGCGCTGGAACGGCCCCCTCCCGTTGTCCCAGTAGGTGAGGTCGATCTCGAGCCGGACCGTGTCGTGGTCGTGTGGCGTGTTCGCTGCGATCCAGTCGAGCGCGTGCACGAGGAAGTCGACGGTGGCATCGACTCCGTGATCGGCGTGGTGACGGAAGAAGGGCGTTCCCAACCCGTGCCCGGTGACGACGTCGCTCCAGACGACACCACCCGGCCACGGGTCGCGGATGTCGATTCGATCTCCGGACACGGTCACCCTGACGATGTCCGCCTCCCATTCCGCTGAAGCTGGGAACATCTGCCAGCCGAAAGGCGTGTGAGGTGCTCCGTATGCGCTGAAGAGGGCAAACGCCTGGCCGGCAAGAGCGGCCGCGACGACGAAACGGCGAAGCCAGAACCGCGAGGCGCTGCGGTGTTTCCCGGTTGGAGCGACGTCCGGCACCCCGGCACGGTACCCCGATCCGGTTCGGTTCCGCGGCCCGGAGAGAGGAGCGCTCAGACGTCGCGTATGCCCTCGATCACGATGGCGACACCCACCACGACGAGCAATGCGGCGTGGAAGCGGGCGCCTGCCAGCCAGCGCTCGGGACGACTGCCGCGACGGACCAGCGAGATGAACAGCAGCACGCCGAAGGCGATGGCGACGCCCGCCATCGCGAGTCCCACGCTCTCGTCCACGGTGAACGCCACCGTGAGAACGAACAGCTCCGGTGTCAGTAGCAGCGGGAACGCGACCGGCACGAGAGCAGACAGCCTGCCCCCGAGGGCGGGCTCCTCTCCCGTGGCCGGGAACGCGACATACCTGAGCCCGGCTGCGATGACGATGAGCCCCGTCGCGATCCGCCACATCTCATCGGTGATGCTGAGCGCATCCAGCAACGAGCGGGCGCCGCCGCTCATCACGAGCGCCACGGCGAGGATCGCTACGGAGCCTCCGACCACGGCGTCGAACCGCACCTTCCCCGTCGTCGGCTCCTGTGGCAGGAGGATGCGGAGCCGCGCCGCGTTGACCGAGGCGAGATACGACAAGGCGACGAAGACCAGACTCAAGGCGCCTCCGATTCCAGCACGGCAGCACGCGCCTGGTGGAGTGCGGAGATGACGTGCTGCTGGTCGTCGACCTGCGAGTAGCCGCGGTAGAACCAGGCGCCGCGTGCCAGATCGGGTCGCGCCGCGGTCCCGGCCTCCTCGCCCAGCGTCTGCCGGTCCACCATCATCCCGGCCATGCATGTCAGCGTGTCGGTCATGCCCTCTCTCAGGTCGTCGAGGCGGGGATCGGATGCGGCGAGCCGGTACAACGCCCCCATCCCCTCTCCGGCGGTTCCGATCCCGGCAGGTGTGCCCGGGAACCACCTTACGAGGAGGTTGATACCCTCGCCGGTCCGCTGGGACTCGAAGCGGATGCGAGTCGCAAAGAAACCGGCAAGGGTCCGCGCGTACCTGATCAAGGTCTCGTCGAGCAGCTCGCGACCGAGCTCAGCGAGGGTGTATGCCGCCCAATGGTCTGGGACCCTTGTGAAGTGGCCCTCGACTCGGTCCCTTTGCCCGGCCAGGTAACGCGCCGTCAGCAGCGCGGCGTCTGCCCAGCCCTCGTCGGGGAACGCACGGTGCAGGAGGGCCAGTGCCCATGAGGCCTCGCCGGTGGCGAACTGGCCGTAGACACCGGGGACGGGCGAGCCCGTTCTGCCGTCCCACTCCGAGTGCATCCGGCCGTCCGGCTCCTGCTGGCCGATGATGAACCTACCGACGCTGCGCATCAGCACGTCGTGCGTTCGATCTCCGGTGGCCAGCCTTCTCTGGGCCAGCGCGGCAAGAAACAATCCGTTGGCGCCGAGTCGAACGTCGATGCCTTCGGTGAAGGCGGTCCAGTTCTCTCGGACGACGAGCCGGTCGAGCATGTATCGGAGCCCCGACTCGGCGACGGGCAGGAACCGGCCGTCGCCGCTTGCCGCAAGCTGGAAGAGCGCCGTCGTCGTTCCCGCATGCCGGGCTGCGTTGTAAGAGGGGTTGATGCGGTCGACGTCGGCGAAGTAGCCATAGGTGTACCGTCCGCTGTCTGCGATGCCCCGGGCGATCCACCCCCCTGCCTCGCCAACCGCGTTCACGACCTGTGCTTCCGTGACCGGCGGGCAGACTTCGGCCGGCACGAGACCGATTCGCACGATCGCCCCGCCGATGAGCCAGATCGCGAGATGCGGGATGAGGAGTCGTTTCACCGCCGGGAGCCTAGAAGCGAGCTGAAGACGTGTGTCTTTCGTCGCTCTCCGTGGAAGACAGCGCCCTCGCGCATCCGAACCTCGACAAAGCACGCCCGCTCCAGGCTCCGATCCCATATCCTTGACAGAGGAGCAGGACGAGAGACAAGGAGGTGCTTCATGCTGCGCGCTGGCACCCGCGTGACCCGGCTGATGCAGCGGGTGGGGCAACGTGCCCCCACCGGCAAGATCACCGCGGTCCGGGGCCGTACCTATGAGATCCGCTGGGACGACGGCCACACCAGCATTTCAGATCCGATCGGGGTCATCCCGGTCAAGCGGCAGCCCGGAAGCTGAGCCCGCCCCGGCCCGGCAGACCCATTCGGCGCATCCGCGAAACGCCGTGCAGCCGGTCAGCCGTCGTCTTCGCCCGCGGCGCCTCCCAGGTATGCGGCGTGGACCCGTTCGTCGGCGAGGAGATCGTCTGCTTCACCCTGGAGGCTGATACGCCCCACCTCCATGAGATACCCGCGATCGGCGAGACGGAGGGCAGCGTGGGCGTTCTGCTCGACGAGCAGCACGGTGACGCCCTGGGCGCGCAGACGTCCG
>JBHHXA010000014.1:0-18883 GCA_046756805.1 Acidimicrobiia bacterium | reverse complement strand
GCCGGCCGCGATCAGGTCGAAACGACGAGATCGAAGGCGGCGGCGCGCCGACGTGAGATCCTAGGGACGATCCACCATGCGGGCGCCGGTCACACCGGCGGCGACCTCTCGGTCATCGACATCTTGACCGTTCTGTACGACAGATTCCTGACGATCGACCCCGCAAACCCACTGGACCCGGAACGGGACCGGTTCATTCTGAGCAAGGGGCACTGCTCCGTCGCGCTCTACACGACGCTGGCCGCTGCGGGGTTCATCCCGACCGACGAGCTCGCCGACTACATGCAGCCGGTGTCACGACTCAACGGTCACCCTGCCAGGAAGGCTGTTCCCGGTGTCGAGGCCTCGACCGGCCCTCTCGGCCACGGCCTGCCGTTCGCGGTCGGCACCGCGCTCGCCGCCCAAAGCGACCACTCGCCGCGGCGTACCGTCGTAGTCACCGGTGATGGGGAGCTTCAGGAGGGCAGCAACTGGGAGGCGATGATGCTGGCGAGCCACCACGGGCTCGAGAACCTGACGCTCATCATCGACCGCAACGGCATCCAGCAGGGGGCACGGATCGCGGACACGGTGGGCCTGGAGCCGCTCGCCGACAAGCTGCGGTCGTTCGGGTGGGCCGTCGCCGACGTAGACGGCCACGATCATGCCGCTCTGGCCGAGGCGCTCGATCTGCTCCCGCTCCAACCCGGCAAACCGACCGCTCTCATCGCGCACACCGTCAAGGGCTGCGGCGTGTCGTTCATCGAGGACCGTGTGGAGTGGCATCACCGGGTCCCGACCGACGACGAATACGACCGCGCCATGGCCGAGCTCGAGGCGCAGCCGTGAACGACGTGCTCCACGATTGCCGGGACTCCTTCGCCGCGGCGCTGCTCGACGTTGCCGCCGCCGATGACCGGGTCGTGGCCGTCACCAACGACGCCGTGGGGTCGTCGAAGCTGGGTGAGTTCGCCCGATCCCACCCCGCCCGCCTATTCAATGCGGGGATCGCCGAGCAGAACCTGATCGGGGTCGCCGCCGGGCTGGCCGACAGCGGGAAGATCCCCTTTGTCGCCGGTGCGTCGTGCTTCCTCACCGCCCGGGCTCTGGAGCAGATCAAAGTCGACATCGCGTACTCGAAGAGCAACGTCAAGATCTGCGGTCAGAGCAGCGGAGTGGCCTACGGAGCCCTGGGCACGACCCATCACTCGCTCGAGGACATCGCCTGGCTCAGGGCGATCCCGGATCTCGCCATCGTGGTGCCTGCCGGTCCCTTCGAGACGGCCGCGGCGGTGCGTCACGCCGCAGAGGTTGACGGCCCGATGTTCATCCGCATCAGCCGCATGGCGATACCGGAGGTCCACGCCGGGGACCATCGGTTCACCTTCGGAAAGGCGGATCTTCTCAGGCAGGGCCCGGATGTGACGTTGATCGCCACCGGCACCATGGTCCACCGCACCCTGGCAGCAGCGGACGTTCTGCGTGCAGAGGGCATCGAAGCGACGGTCATCAACCTTTCGAGCATCGCCCCCCTCGATGCGGAAGCCATCGCCGAAGCGGCCGCAAGGACGGGGGGAGTCGTGACGGTCGAGGAGGCCTACGCCCGAGGCGGCATGGGGTCCGCCGTCGCAGAGATCGTGGCTACCGAGAGGCCGGTGCCGATGCGGATCCTGGGCTTCCCCTCAGAGTTCGCTCCGACCGGCGGGGCGGAGTGGCTGCTCGACCACTACGGCCTGAACGCGGCGGGCATCGCAGCGGCAGCCCGCTCCATCACGGACGGCGCATGATGGGCAAGGCATTCCTCGTCATCGACCAGGGCACCACGAACTCCAAGGCCGTCGCAGTCGTCCCAGACGGGTCGGTTCGAGCCGCGGCGAGCGCGGCGGTCGCGACGACCTATCCGCAGCCGGGGTGGGTGGAGCAGGATGCGGTCGCTATCTGGCGGTCGGTGGAGGAGGCAGTGGCCCGGCTCCTCGCCGCGCATCCGGATCTCGAATACGACGCGGTGGCGATCACGAATCAGCGTGAGGCGGCCGTTGCCTGGAGCCGGTCGGATGGCCGGCCGCTGGGTCCGGTTGTGAGCTGGCAATGCAACCGCACCGCCGCCATGTGCCGCGAGCTCGAGGCAGCGGGCTTGGAGTCCGTGCTGGCCGGGAAGACGGGCCTGGGGATCGATCCGCTGTACTCGGCTACGAAGTTCCGCTGGCTGCTCGACCGGGTCGAGAGACCGGAGAGCGATGTGTGCGTGGGCACCATGGACTCGTGGCTGCTCTGGAAGCTCTCCGGTCACACGACCCACCGCACCGACGTCAGCAACGCATCACGCACCCAGCTCTTCAACATCCACGATCTCGACTGGGACCACGAGTTGTCGGGCATCTTCGGCGTCCCTCGCGAGGTCTTGCCGGAGTGCCTGCCGTCCGACGGGTCCTTCGGCACGGTCGCCGCCCTCCACGATCGTCTCATCGGTCTGCCGATCATCGCCGTTCTGGGCGACTCTCATGCAGCCCTGTACGGCCATCGCGCAAGCGGCGCTACGGCGAAGGCGACGTACGGCACGGGATCTTCGGTGATGATGACCGTGCCATCACTCGGCGGGGATATCGCAGGGGTGTCGTCCACGCTCGGATGGGGCACGGAGGCCGGGGGCGTCACGTACGCTCTGGAAGGCAACATCGTGGCGACCGGTGCGGCCGTTCAGTGGCTCTGCGACCTGCTCGAAGTGTCGACCTTGGATCTCGAATCGCTCGCCGGTTCGGTCGAGAGCAGCGGTGGTGTGGTGTTCGTTCCCGCCTTCTCGGGTCTCGGAGCTCCGCACTGGGATGCCGGTGCCCGCGGTCTGATAACGGGGCTCACCCGGGGGACGGGACGGGCGGAGCTGGCTCGGGCGGTGCTGGAGGCGGTTGCGTTCCAGGTCGGAGACGTCTTCGCTGCGATGATTGGGAGCCGCCGCAGGGTGCCCGATGTTCTCTTTGCCGACGGTGCTGCGACTCGCAATCGCGTGCTCATGCAGCTCCAGGCGGACGTCGTCGGCATCCCCGTTGCCCCGGCCTACGACGCGGAGGTGAGCGCCGTCGGCGCCGCACTCATCGGAGCCCGCCGTCATGGCATGTCGCCGTCGGGGACGGGTTCCGTGCGGCATCGCGACCCGTTCGTCCCCACGACGACGGCAGCCGAGCGCCAGGCTCGGCACGCAACCTGGATCGCCGCCGTGAACCGGGCCAGGAGCCGCGCCGCGGGTGAGGACGCGTAGTGGCACGCGCCGACAGGCTGGCGCTGATGGCGCGGGTGGCCGGGATGTATCACGAGGAGGGCAAGACCCAGCCCCAGATCGCCACCCGGCTGTACCTGTCGCAGGCCAAGGTGTCCCGCCTCCTGAAGGAGGCCCGTGAGGTGGGCATCGTCAAGATCAGCGTGAGTGTGCCCATGGGCCTTCACACGGAGCTCGAGGCCGGGTTGCGATCGAGCTATGGCCTGAAGGACGCTGTCGTCGTCGACGATGTCGAGGGCGACGGGGACCTCATCCTGCGGAACCTGGGTTCGGCGGCTGCGTACTATCTCTCCACGACGCTGGGCAAGGACGAGGTGATCGGGATCTCTTCCTGGAGCGCGACGTTGCTTGCGATGGTGGACGCGCTCCATCCGATCAGCGGTCCTCAGGCTTTGCGAGTGGTTCAGATGCTCGGTGGCCTCGGGAAGCCCGCAGCGCAGAAGAACGCGACTCTGCTGACCGAGCGGCTGGCGGCTCTCACCGGGGCAACGGCTCAGCTCCTCCCGGCACCCGGGGTGGTCGGCTCCGCCGCCGTGCGGGAAGCGCTGATGGCCGATCCCTATGTGCAGCAGACGTTCGAGGCCATGCAGTCGATCACGCTCGGCCTCGTCGGCATCGGGGCGCTCGAACCGTCCACGCTGCTCGCTGCGAGCGGCAACTTCTTCGCCGATGACGCATTGCGGGAGCTGCGGGATCTCGGTGCCGTGGGCGACGTCTGCCTCACGTTCATCGACGGGGCCGGGGACTTGGTGCGCGCTCCGCTCGACGACTGCGTGATCGCTGTGAACCTGGAGCAGCTCAGGACGGCTCCTCGGGTCGTCGGGGTCGCAGGTGGCGCCGGGAAGCTGCCTGCGATCCGGGGCGCCATCCTCGGTGGCTGGATCAACGTGCTCATAACCGATCGAACGACCGCCGAACGGCTCCTCGCCCTGGCCTCTGTCACGGCCTGAGACCGCGAAGACGTGGCCCAGCGACCGTTGCTCTCTCGGGTTCCCGTATCTTTGAGCGCCCGTCGCCGATTGGACCCCGGTCATGGACCGTACGCACCTCGACCGGCCGGAGCAGCCGGATCATCGTCGCACGTGGCGCGTCGTGGTCCCGGTCCTCGGTGTCGTGGTGGCCGCGGCGTTCATCCTCCTCACCGGGCAGGACGAACCGGTGGAGGAGCGGGTATCGAGGACGATCGCCGAAGCCGGACTGCCCGAGGTGGAATTCGCCATCATCGGGGCGTCACGGGTCGTTGAGGTCGAAGGGGGCCACTTCAAGGCTTCGCTGCTCACCGTCCAGGGCGGGGAGCTGCGCGGCACCGGGACCCTGACCAGGGTCGCCGACCAGGTGCGGGGCCGTCCCGTCGAGTGTCTCGGAGACGTCTACGACGACCCCCAACTCTGGACGTCGACGACCTCCGGCACGGGCGACATCGACTTTCACGACGCCGGATCGATCACCCTCTCGGTGACGATCACTTCCGTCGATCTCAGACCGCTGGCGGAGGACCCGGTGTGCATCGAAATCGCCGGCACCTACGCCGGGGCCGGCGGCACCCTGAGCGATGTGGCCGGCACGGTGGCGGCGGGCATCGGCAGAGGCAGGCCGCAGTTCTGGACGTTTGACCCGTAGGGCCGTACCGGCCGTCGGCGGGACCGTGATACGGTCCGGACCTTCCGGCAAGATCAGGCGGTCAGCGTGGCTTTCATCATCCCCGACAGCTCCTTCGGCCAGCGCGTTCGGCACCGGCTCGAGACCGAGATCGTGGCCTGGCTCACGACGGTGCGCAGCGACGGCACACCGCAGGCGTCGCCGATATGGTTCTGGTGGGACGGAGAGACGATCCTCATCTACAGCAAGGACGGCACGGCACGACTGAGGAACCTCGAGCGTTCCGCAGCCGCATCGTTCCACTTCGACGGCGACAAACGCGGCGGCGACATCGTGGTTCTGGAGGGCACGGCCGGGGTGTCGGAGGATCCGCCCTCTACCGGGATCCCCGAGTACCAGGAGAAGTACCGGAGCCAGATCCCGCGTATCGGCCACAACCCGGATACATTCGCCGACGCTTACCCCGTGCCGCTCCGGTTCACACCCAAGCGGTTGCGCGGGTTCTGATCGCGACGGTTCCTGAGAACCGAGGCGGTCTCCATGGGCCGTCAGCCGCGGGCCCGTCATCCGTCACTTCACCGGCCGAAGCTCATATCCGCCGTGCCTGAATAGGTCTGTGGCGGGGCGGTCACGAACCGGTTCATGTCGCTGAACACCGACATGATGGTCTCGGATGCGGCAATGAAGGAGGCTTCGTCACGGTAGGCGGCGACGATCACCCCCTCGCCGGGCCCAGAGCGAAACTCGTCGACGAACTCGAGTCCACGGATCCGTTCAACCGACGAGCGGGTGCTTTCGGACCAGGCCAGGATCTCGTCGTACCGCTCGTCTTCGAATTCGTAGTGCGTCACTCTGTAGAACATCGCTCTTCCTTCCGTCCCGGTGGTGGTGCGCCCCCGACGTTGCGAGACCCAACTGCGCAGGGTCGGTGCAGGCAGCGTCGGTCCGTGCGTAACGATTGACGACCCAGCCAAGCAGCGTCTCACACCCGACTGGACCGTCGCCGGTACCGGTGCTGGATGTGTCGTGGGTTCATAGGGCCCGACAACGAGGCGCCCGGACGTGATGGCGGTCGAAGACTGACCAGCGCTGCGACCTCCTACGCGCCCGTCAGTCAAGAATGCATCGAACATCACACGAGCGCACCGGTGCCCCCACGAGGACTCGGCAACTGGTCAGAGGGTCGTGGGATCGCTCGGCCCGGCCGTGTTGATGGCGCTCTGGCTGCCGGATCGGTTACGGCAACCCTGCGATGATCGCGCGGTACTCGTCTTCGGTGAAGGCCGTCAGCGTGGTGGTGCTCACGTTGCCCATCGAGCCGATCGTCAGCAGCGCCCTGGCTGCCGTTGCGGCGTCGGGTGCTTCGATGACGATCACGACGTCGTACGCACCCAACGTCAGGTAGACCTCTTTGAGCGTGACCCCCATCGCCTCGAAGCCTTCACGGGCCTGGTCGAGACGTTTCGGGCTGTCCTTGATGTTGGCGATGCCCTGCTCCGTGTAGGAGATGAGCGAGATGAACGTGGCCATGTGGCCTCCCTCGTCGGTAGGTGCCGCCACCAACGTTACGCGTCTCGCCAGATTCGTGTCCGAGGATCGATACACCCATCGAGGATGGTCTGGTCCCGCGTCGTCGACGCGAACACTGACTCGTAGCAGGCGCCACCGACCCGGAGCCGGAGCCCCGGACACCGCTACGTCTGACGGCGGGGGGTGCGATGGTGCGTGCGGCGGCCCTTCTCGTTCGGCAGCACCCTTCCCACGATCCAGCTCACCGGGCTGATCACGAGTGTGCCGAGCAACGCCGAGCCGAACCCTTCGACATCGAGCGCCGTAGTGAGCGCAGCGGTGATCACGAGCATCAACGCGTTGATCGCGATGAGAGCGATGCCGACCGTGAGGACGACGGCCGGCAGCGAGAACAGGATCACGATGGGCCTGACGATGGCGTTGACGAGACCGAAGACGGCCGCCACCAGCAGCACACGGAAGATTCCACCCTCCAGGGTGATCCCACCCACGATGACCGCCGCCGCCCACAGGGCAACAGCGTTGATGGCGATCCTGATGGCGATGCGTTTCACGGAATCCCTCGTGACGAGGTCGAGCCTACAGGTGCCGCGACGCCGCGGTGAGCCCGGGCTCGCGCTGTCGACACCCCTCGGGAAGGGCTGCGCCCTCCTCGCGTGGATCACGCCCCGCCTCACCCCGATAGGGCGCTGAGGGTGGCGTTGAGCGCGTCATGGACCCATCGCCGCCACCGCTCCGTGCTCCAGCCCCGCTGGTCGACGAGGAGTTCATACGTCTCGTAGCTGAAGATAGCGAAACAGACATCGGCGACATGGTCGAGATCAGCCGTGCTGAGCTGTCCGTCGACCACTAGTTCGATGAAGGCCCTCACGTCCTGGTAGCGGCGTCGATGGCCCTCCTCGAGATCAGCCTGGAGGTCTTGATCTCCGGCCGCGGCACCGCGCAGGATGCGATAGATGTCCGCGGAACGTTCCACGATCTCGGTGCCGAACCGCAGCACGCGGTCCAGACGCTGAGCCGGGTCGGTGATGCGGTCGAGATCGGCGCGAGCGCGCTCGAGGACGGTCCGCTGCTCATCGTCACCTGCTACGACCGTGTCGAGCAGGGCTTGCAGCACCGACCGCTTGTTACCGAACGCGGCGTACACCGTCTGGACCGCCACACCGGCCTCGGCGGCGAGGGAGTCGATGGTCGTCGCGCTGTAACCCCGCTTGGCGAACAACTTGCGGGCGGCGTCGATGACAGCGCGTCGGGTCTGGCGTCGGAGCTCGTTGTGCCGCGGCGAGCTGTAGGGACGACGGGTCTTGACAGGTTCACTCATCGTCGTAGAGTAGCACTATAAGTCATAGAGTGATACTCTACGACTCTGACTCGAGACGGGAAACGGTCATGGAGGAGCGACTCGGCGGCGAGGTCGAGGTCCTGATCAACGCCGAGCCGAACGCGGTGTACGACCTCATCAGCGACGTGACACGCACCGGTGAGTGGAGCCCGGAGTGCCACCGATGCAAGTGGCTCGACGGCGCCGACGGCGCTGCGCTCGGAGCACGCTTCCGGGGCTGGAACCGCTCGGGGTTCGTACGGTGGTCCCGGCTGGTCGAGGTGGAGAGCGCCGAACCGGGACGTGAGTTCCAGTTCCGCACCCTCCCCGATTGGCTCAACAAGGACTCGACGACCTGGCGGTACCAGCTGGCGGCGGACGGTGCGGCGACCCGGCTCACACACAGCTACCAGATCAACGCAATGCCCAAGTTCCCGGTGAGCGTGATCTTCAGACTCTTCCTCAAACACCACGCCGACATGCGGCCCCACATCGCCGAGAGCCTGGGACGCATCAAGACGCTCGCGGAAGCTGAGGCGGGCATCACATCGAGGCGAGAGGCCACCTGAACGCAACTTCACCCGCGGAGGTCATGCCGGCGCGTGACGGACGTCCCCGCTACAGGTCGTGAATCGCGTCCCGAATCGCGTCCATGAGGCTCTCCGCCCAAGGCACCGAAGACGGCACCCTCGCGGCGGGGATCGTGCACTCCACGGGATTGGGAACCATGTCGCCCGTGTCGTCGCGAAAGGCCACCGGGCACCGACCACCGATACGCCACTCGACGCGCACGATGGCGGGACCCACCTCCTCGATGATGAACGCGTGGGTGTCGGCCTGATCCTCCTCGCGGTCATCCGTGATCATGTCGAGGCGATCCTGCTGAAACCGGGACTGGGCCACGAACCGGCGTCCGTCGTCGACCACCACCTCCAGCTCGCGACTGCAGTTCCCGAGGTCCGGAGTCCAGTCGGCGCACGACTTCACCCACATCTCGTGGAGGGCCAGGAACTCGTCCCGGCTCTCCTCCACCGTGGCTCCGTGCTCGGTGTTCAAGAAGTCGAATCCGATCAGCATCACCGCCTCTCGGGCGATGCCGTTGCCGTCGATGTTCACGGCGCGCTCGTCGGGGTTCTGGTATGTGCACTTGCTGTACCGCAGGGCGAGCGGGGCCCGGATCGTAGGGCCCCAGCTCCAGTTGCCGCTGCTCCCACCCTCGCTCAGGCCCGGGACCTCCTCGTACATCCCATCGCACGTCACCGACCTCAGAACGCGATTGAACGTGACCGGGGCGAACCCGGGAGATGCGCCTGCTGCACCGTCATCCGTTGCTTCGCCGGATCCGGGGGGGTCGTCGATTGCGACGTCGGTGGCGGGTCGGGTGCTGCCGGTGACGAGGGACTCGAGCAGCGCGGACTGCGAATTCGGGGGGGCAGTGTCGGTGCGATCACCGAGCGCGATGGCCCCGGCCACCGTCACGCCGGCGAGAGCCGTCGCCGCCCACATTGCGGGTCGTCTCAGGAGCGCCTTGCCGGAGCGAGACAACTGCGGACCGGGCGGTGGCGACGGCTGTGGAGGTGGGGACTGCGGGGGTGACGACGGTGGCGGTGGCGATGGCGGTGATGGCGGCGATGGCGGTGATGGCGGTGGTAGATCGGCTATTGGCCCTCCCGAGTCCCGGCGGCACCCTAGCCCCTGGCCCTGACCACAAGCCGTGAAGCCGCAGGCAGTGGGCGAGTGGGTCTTCGACGGAGATGCCGAGAAACGCGTTGGGCCGACCGCACAACCATCATGAGAGGATGCGTGAGGACGAGTTGCATAGTTGGTTGGACGCCTACGGGCGGGCCTGGGAGAGCAACGACTCCGACGGTTTCGTGGCTCTGTTCAGTGACGGGGCCTCCTACGCGGAGAATCCGTACGACGATCCGGTGGTGGGAAGCGATGCGATCCGGGAGTACTTCGGGCTGATGGCCCAACACCAGAAGGACGTCTCATTCGGGTTCGAGATTCACTCGGTGTCCCCTGTGGTCGCTCACTGGTGGGCGTCCTATTCCAAGGTCACCAACGGAGAACCGACCCGGCTCGACGGAGTCTTCTTGCTCGACTTCGACGACGACGGCCGCTGCGCTTCGCTGCGTGAGTGGTGGCACGCCGACCCGAGCCCGGCGTTCTAGCCGCCGGCCGGATGGCTGCCCGCCGAAGGGGCCGGCGGCCCAGCTCGCAGGCCGAGGACGCGCCTGGGTTGATCCCGCATCCGCTTCGAAGGATCTTGGTCGGAGCACAGACATTCGAGCCCCTCGTCGGGAACCCCGTGTGCCGTCGGCAACTCGTAGTGATGTAATCCAGGTGCCCATCCCGAACGGAGTCCATCATGAAGAAGTACCTCGCCGCCATCGCGCTGGCGGCCGCCCTTGCGGTGGGTGTCACCGCAACGGCGCTCTCGTCCGGTGAAAGCTCACCCGTTGCCGCGGACCCGGGCAGCGTGGAGTCCGTAGTGCCCGACGTCGCGACGCTCCATGGGGATGAAGTGCGGGACGATGTTGCCCTCGGGGATCAGGGCGAGGCCGAGGACATCCCTCCCGCCGAGCAACTGCCACAGCTCGAGGTCGAAGAAGACTTTCCCGTGCCGGCCCCCGAGGTCTCACGGGAGAGCGTGCTCGCAGATATCCGTGACTTCGTCGAGGCGCGAGCCGAGGGCTTTGGAGAGGCACTGGTCGACCTCTCACGCCGGCGCGCCGACGGTTCCGACGTGACGGCCGGGGTCGCGGATCTCGCCGACGAAATCACCGTCTTTGGTGAGTCCGTCATCACGGGTGTGGCGATCACGCCCGACACCGTTGCTGCGGTGCCGGACCTCCGTGAGCTCCATCAGGGTTTGATCTCAGGCATCGACGACATCCAAGCGCTTGTTGCGACCCTCGACCCCTTGGCGGGAGACGAGCTGTGGAGCGCAGGTGTCTCCAGCGTTCTCGACGGTCTCGGCTCGATCGTGGACGTGCTCCGCGACGCAGTCTGATCACGGACGCACACAGGCCCATCGACGCATGATCGCTCCTCCACCAACCGCCGCGGAGCGTCTCGTGCATCACTGCTCGACTACTTGATGCTCTGCTGCGCGACTCTGCGCAGGTCAGCGGCGAGCTGGTCCTGGGTCTTCTTGACCTCACCCAGTTCGCGAAGGACTCGAGCAAGCAGTTCTGCGATGTGCTCGTTCGTCGGCTTCGCGGCTGTCGCCACCGTGATCACCTCCTCTCGCAATCGCCCTACGAACACCGTACCCGCGGGCTACGACGGGAGCCGGACGGGCCGGGTGCCGAGGCGGCGACGAGCCTACGTCCAGGCCACCCGGGCCAGCGTCGTCGTCGTGCAGTAGTAGATGTCGTTGCAGTCCCCTGGAGTGAGGAACATGCCGTTGGCGATCCTCGAACCGGTTGCCACGCGATCGATCAGGGCGCCCGATGCCACATCGACGACGATCAGGTCATCGGAGCCTTCGTCGGTGAAGTCGTTGATGACGAGCTCCCCCGACTCGGGTAACACCACAGGCTGCATCGATGGCCGGACATCGAGCTGCCAGGCCACCTCCAGCTTCCCGGCCGTTGCCACTCCGGCAAGGCCACCGTTGACGGAGTCCCACGCGATCGCCATGTCCATCTCGGGAACGTCCACCGGTGGAGCGATGATGCCGCCACCCGGAGTACCGAACGGCTCGATGGCGTCGACCGCGTCGCTTTCGAGGTCGAAACGGAGCAGGCGCTGGGCACCGCTCCAGGGTGCCGGCCGACGCCACGAGAGCCCGCTGCCCGGCGCAGTAGAGAACCGACCATTGGGCACCGTGGTGTGGATCATCCGAACCGACTCGATGTCGCCGCAGTCCATGACCCAGCATGATCCGTCTGACAGACACGAGTCCCATGCCAGGCCCCAATCGCCGCCTGATGTGCGATACCGGGGCCGCCAGTCATCGATGGCCATCCCGTCGGGGCCGACCCGCAGCCGCCACATGTGCTCCGTGCCCGGGACGTAGACGAGATCGGTGTCCTCGACGAGGTCACAGGCGATCCGTCCCATCGACCCCTCGGGCAGCTCCAGCGGCTCCTCGACGAGGTCGAGCGTGTCGGCGTCGAGGCGCGTGATCGTCGTTCCGCCCTGGCCTTCGAGACGCAAGTCCTTCGTGATGAGGCTGCCGTCGGAGAGGGCGAGCAGCCCGTTGTGGGCACGATCGACCAGCCGTCGCTCGGCCACGACCGACAGGTCTTCGGGATCGAGCCGGTGGAGGTACGACCCGTTGATCGACATGATCGACCCGCTGGCGTGGGCGAGGATCGCGCCGCACCACACGTGATCTCCACAGGGAAGCTCATCCGACGAGGCCTGCGGCTCGAGCGTCTCCGGGTCGATCCGCTGCACCCAACCGAATGGAGGGGGTCCTGAGAACGCCGCCATGGTGCCCCCCAGAAACCACTCACCGGGGTCGCGTCGAACGATCATGACGTTCCAACGACCGTTGTGGCTCGTGGTCACGGTCGCCCGGCGGTTAGCGGCGTCGAGACGGCCCGGCGCTGACTTCTGCCTCCGATTACCGCCGCACTCCACCGGCCACGGCGAAGGCCAGTACCCGGGATGGACCTGGGAGCGGTCGTGCTGGGTCACCGCCGGATCATAGGAAGGCCGGTGCCGGGCAGCGTCGCACGGGCCACCGCCGGTCAGCCGGTGCGCGAGCTCTGACGATCGATGATGCCGCGGAGGTAGCGGGCCTGACCGGCATGCTGGATGTTGTCGCTGATGACGCTGACCAGGCGAACTCCAGCAGATACCGGCGGGTCGTACGATCGATCGACGATCCGATCCAGGTCGGCCGCGTCCACCGTCCGCAGATACTCACGGGTTCGGTCGGCGACGGCATCGTGATACTCGAGCAGAACGTCGGGTCCGTCAGGGCGTAGCGCAGCCACCTCGGCCGGCCCGTCGCCCATGCCGTTGATGGAGACATCCCGCGCCATGCCGAACCTGTCCGCCCATCCCTGTGTGACCCACGCGTCCTCCGACCCCGTCACACCGGCCAGGTCCCCGTCCTGGATGCGGGTCAGGTGCCAGATCAGCCAGGCGATCGAATTGGAGCCTTCTTCGGGCCGGTAGGCGAGCTGGTCCTGCGTGAGTCCTGCGGCAGATCGGTGGACGACCTCCTGGATACGCGTGTAGGCATCGATGAGAATGTCGCTGGTCTCCAACTGACTGCTCCTGCTTCGTCGTGAACGCCGACGTCGCGCAACCGGAACCATCGGACGTGAACCACAGGCACGGTACCCGCCCCTCCGCCGCCGGGTGTCGTGACACCGATGCCGCGTGTGCCTCAGCGGCCGATCGTGAGAGTGAACAGACCCGGTTCGTTGGTGTTCGAGTCGGATCGGAAGAACATCGCCAGATCCGGCCGGCCGTCGTTGTCGGCGGGCCGCTCGAACTTCAGCCGGAGTTGCACGGTGGTGTCGCCGCCGGCGAGAAGCGGGCTGACGATCTCGCTCACGTCGCATTGCAGGCCCGTGGCGTCGACCCGGGTGCAGTCGGCAGGATCGGACAGACCCGGAATCCCGAACAGGCTGGGGCCAAATGCGTCGTACGACACGACCTCGGCGATGAGCGCCCCCAGATCCTCGAAGGGCGAACCGGCGACCGAGAGCGCATCGGACGCCAGCGCGACGGAGGTGGCATCCAGGACTGCGTCAGGAAGCTCGAAGGTCAGGAAGATCTGCACGCCATCACCCTCGGGGAAGCTCGGGTTCAGGTTGTCGCCCGCGAACAACCCGGTGCCCATCCCCGCAAAGCCCCAGGGGGTGTGACCCTCTCGCGATCCGCCGTTGTTCGCCACCACGACGGGCTCGCGGTCACCGCTGGTTGTCGGCGCAGCGGCGGGAGCCGTGGTGGATGAGCATGCAGCGACCACGAGCATGAGCGCCAGATACTCGGGAGGACGCCGAAACCGCGTGCTAAGCGAGGCTCGTCGACTCGCCCGCAGTTCTTCCACCTGGGATTCTGTCGATGAGCCCACAGATGAACTGTGCTCTTTCAGCACCCTCTTAGCGAAGGCCATCGAGTATCCCCTGTGCGACGTAGCGGGCCACGTCGATCTCGTCGTCCGAGAGCGTCATGCCGTTGGTCCCGGAGAACATCAGGCGATCCGGATCCGCGGTGTCGTGGTGCAGGCCGAGGATGTGGCCGATCTCGTGGCTGCTCACCCGCTCGTCGTGGACCGTGGGCTCGTCCGTCACGAAGAACACCCGTGTGAGTGATGGTGCGAAACCGTTGGCGCCTCCCGCAGACGGCACGTAGAAGCCTGAGATGACCCCAGGGTTCGGCACATCGAACCTCCCCTCGCGGAAGGCCGACAGAAACGCACTCCCGTCCCGCCGGGCAACGGCCCTGATGACATCGTCGGGCACCTCGATGGTGCCGACCACCTCGATGTCCAGCGTGATGCCTGCGGGCGCCCAGATCTCTGCCATGCGAGCCGCGACGGTCTCGACCTCGCCCACCGATCGAGCCGACGACACCCCGCCCTCGGTCTGGTTCGCGACGACGTACAGCGACACGGGGATGGTGATCGACGTGAGGGGCTCGCTATCTGAGGCATCGACCGGGGTCGACGAACAAGCAGTGGCTACGAGCAAGACGGATGCCGCTAACGCCCGCACCGCGCGTACCCCCGGACGCAGCCACGTCCGGGACGTGGCTCGGGACAGAGACGTGTCGGGAGATGCGCGGGGTGCCGGGGGTGCGTTGCGAGCGATGCAGACGATTCTGCCCGGTCCCGGGAGTCACGAGAACGGTCGCGGCACGGCTTCTCTCATCGACACCAAGACCCACAAGCCCATGACGACGCTCTGTCCCAATGTTGATGTCGACAGGGATGGGACGGAACTCGATGACGATGGGGAGGCCCGGTCGGGTACACGTGCCGGACGCCCTATCTTGGGACTAGTGGGCCCCGATCGGATGCGACGCTGCGTGCGTGGGTTCACGGTCGGCGCATCTCGTCCGACCGAAGCGTGGAGCTGCTGAGAGCGAAGGGGCGCTGTGAGCGAATCGGACAAGGTCTTCACCGGGTCGATCGCGGAGGTGTACGACACGCATCTCGTCCCGCTGATCTTCGAACAGTATGCCGCAGACCTCGCTCGGCGCGTCTCTGCGATCGGTCCCGGGACCGCGCTGGAGATCGCGGCGGGAAGCGGCGTCGTCACCCGTGCCGTCGCACCGGTGTTGGGGGCAGGCAGGCGCTACGTGGTCACCGATCTCAATGCGCCCATGCTCGAGAGAGCGGCCTCGATGCAGCCGCATGCCGAGCTGATCGAGTGGAAGCCTGCCGATGCCCTCGACCTGCCGTTCGACGACGACTCGTTCGACCTCGTGATCTGTCAGTTCGGCGTGATGTTCTTCCCCGATCGCTTCAAAGCGTATGTCGAGGCGCGTCGCGTGCTCCGGCCGGGCGGTTCGTTCATCTTCAGCATGTGGGACGAGCTGGAGGAGAACGAGTTCGCCCATGCGGTGACTCAGGCCCTCGAAGAGGTCTTCCCCGATGATCCCCCCGCGTTCCTCCCCCGCACCCCGTACGGCCACTACGACACTGATGTGTTTCGCGCCGAGCTCGAGGCAGCAGGTTTCGGTGACGTCACCATCGAGGCCCGTGACGAGATCAGTGCTGCAGACGGCCCTTCGTCTCCGGCGATCGCCTTCTGCTACGGCACGCCGCTTCGGAGCGAGATCGCGGAGCGCAACGGCCCGGATCTCGAGAACGCCACCGAGCACGTGACAGGCTCCATCCGCGCCCGCTTCGGTGATGGCGCCGTAGAGGGACGCATCCGGGCCTTCATCATCACCGCACGCTGAGATCTCGTGACGTGCTGATGACGGTGCGCGGTTTCCGCACCGGGCGTGTGGCCTAGGGCCGTCATCCTGGTGCAGGAGCGTCACGCCCCCATTCGGGAGCCGTGAGGGCTAGGTTCATCAGATGAAGCTCGGACTCATCACTCAGCTCCACGGCCGACCTGACGGTGGCACGGCGCCGCCCTCGTGGGCCTCCATCAGCGAACGAGCGGCTACTGCCGAGGCCGTGGGCTTCGACGTGTTCGTGTTCGAGGATGCGCTGTTGTATCGCGGCGCAGAGACCACGGATGGCGTGTGGGAGTCGGTGTCGATCGCGGCCGCGGTCGCAGCCACGACCAGCCGCATCGACTTGGGGCAGTCCGTTGTGAACTCCCCGTATCGCTCTCCTGCGATGACCGCGAAGATCGCAGACACGATCGACGAGATCTCGGGAGGGCGCTACGCATTCGGCATCGGAGCGGGCAACACGGGGGATTCTGACTACGAGGCGTTCGGGTTCCCGACGGACATGCGGTACTCGCGGTTCGCCGAGGCGATTCACATCATCCACGGCCTCCTCAAGAACGGTGCAATCGACTTCGAAGGCGAGTTCTACTCGGCCAAGAAGGCCGAGCTGGTGCTGCGCGGTCCTCGCTCGGAGGGCCCACCGATCAACATCGCGGCGGGTGGCCCCAAGATGTTGCGTCTCGTAGCGCGGTATGCCGATGTGTGGAACTGGTGGGGCTGGGGCGAGACCCTCGACGAGATCGGCGCGCGGATGAGGCCGATCATCGGGCTGTTGGAGCGGGCGTGTGAGGCCGAGGACAGGGATCCGTCCACATTGGGACGGACCTTCGATCTCTACACCGTCGTTCCCGAGGGCTTTGGCACCGGTAGCGGTGGTGGCCTCGACATGGAGCAACCGGTGATTGGCTCGTCCGAGCAGATCGCCGAGCATCTCCTGTCCGTGGGCGAGCTCGGGTTCGAAGAGGTCCGGTGTGACGTGTTTCCGAAGACGTCGTCCGCGCTGGAGGCCATGCAACCGGTTGTGGAGCTCGTCCACGCCGGCTGAACCGGGAGGGATCGCGTGGGCCAACTACGGCAGCAGGGCCTCAGGCGGCATCCTCGATGATCGTGGTTTTTGGCGCCTCACGGACGATGGACGGCGGCGACGCTCGCCGGCGCCGTGCCGTCACCACCAGGCCGACACCGAGCAGAATCATCGGGAGGGCGATCCAGATCGCCCCCGTGATGACCTCGTTGCCCAGGGTGATGCCGAGCGCGACGGCGACGATCGGGTTCACGTAGGCATAGCTGGTGGCGAGGGCGGGGCGCACCGTCCTCAGCAGGTACACGTACGCCGTGAATGCCACGATCGAGCCCATCACGACGAGGTACAGGAGCGCGAGCCATGCCGCCGGGGGCGGCATCTCGGTGACGCGCTCGCCGCGCAGCGGTCCGAGGACGATGAGCACCAACCCGGCGGCCAGCAGCTGCGCAGCGGCAGCCATGAGGGGAGAGGGCAGCTCGACTCGGGATCCCCAGACCGAGCCGAACGCCCAGAGCATCGGTGCGATGACGACGAGCGCCACGCCGAGGGCGCTCGCCTTGAAGTCCCCCTCCTGAACGAGCACCAGGACGCCGGCGAATCCGACGGTGAGCCCGAGCCACTCGCGCCGTAACGGCCAGCGTCCGAAGAACCCGGAGATCAGGGCTGCCCACAGCGGCATGACGGCGACGGCAGTGGCCGCGACGCCGGAGCCGACGCCCTGGTCCTCGGCCATCGTGACGAGCGCAACACCGCCGACCAACATGAGCGCTCCGACGCGAGCCGCATTCCGCCATTGCTCACCGGTAGGTGCAGGGACGCCCCGGCGACGCAAGACGAAGTACATCGCCCCGCCTGCTGCGAGGAACCGCAACCCGTTGAGGATGAACGGTGGGAATCCCTCGAGCCCGAACCGCAGTCCCAGGTAGGTCGAGCCCCAAACCACGTAGACCGCGACGAGGGCCAGGCCGATGGTGGCCCGGCTCCTCCGGCCGATGCGAGCCGGGCCGGGGGAGATCAGCGTCTGCCCCGACGGCGCTGCGCCAGATCGGCGCGCAGTTCGTGCAGGCGGTCGCGGAGCATGGCCCTGTCCATGAGCGATCCATCTGAGCTGCGGAGCGACTCGAGCCGGGCTCTCGTCGAGAGCAGCTCCGAGAGGAGGGGCGAGAACTCCTGGGGCGGAAAGGAGGGAGAGCGAGATCCGCCGGTCCCCTTGTCCTGTGGCCGGTTGTCCGCTGGACGTCTCGTGAACATGGCATCGACCCCTCGGCTGTAGCGAACTAGATCCTGTATGACCCTTACAGCCTACTGTGAGATACGTAAGGGGTCAAGTGGGTTTATCACGTTACGTCGATGGTGTCGTGTGGCGGCGCTCCCCCGGTGCCGGGGGCCGCTCGCGAGTGGTGCGTAACGCCGGATCTCTCTCGCAGCTAGTGGTGCTCGACCCGCGCCGGATCCCGGGCTGTGATCAGCCTGCGTTGCGCCTCCGCCTGGTTCCCACGGCGCGGTCGGTTGATGCCTTCCTTACCAGCCCAACACCCGCATGGTGAAGATGGGGACGAAGAGACCCCAGGCCACCAGGGTGAACCCGGCCAGAAACGCCTGATGCGGTCTCCACGTGTCCATCACGGATTGCGCCTCTGGCGATGTCTGTGCTCTCGCCACCCTATTCCGTCCACACACGGATTGCGCTCGGATTCGCCACGGAGCGTTGCTGCTGGCCCAGTACGGGTCGGGTGGTGGTTTACGCCCCGGTAGCGACCCACGACCTGAGGGAGACGGAATCGACCACGGCGGATGCCCGGCGATCCGGAACCGCAGCACCGCTCCGTGATCGTCTGTTTGCGACGCTGATCGCCGTCAGTCTCTTTGGGCAACTGAGCGTCTTCATGTCGAAGCGGGTGCCGAGCCGGCGCGGCTCCAGCATCAACCCATCACGTCCACCAGCGTCCAGGTCGACGACGGCCCCATCCTGCTGACCGCTCGCTGGTACACCCCACCAGAGCGCCGGGACGAGTTCGTGACGGCCATGGCGCCGGTCCGACGGTCGCTCCGCCGCCAGGGTGCGCTCAACCGGCATCTGCACGAGACGCGCAGCATCCGGGCGTGCTCGTCGAATCGTTCACCGTGGCAACGCGGGCCGAGCATCAGCGCCTTCCACAGCGAACGACCATCGCCCACAGGCGGGTCGAGACTGCTGCCACGGAGCCGGAAGGCACGACCATGCCGGAGCTCACCGCTCAGCGCGTGATCGATGTCGGTCGAAGCACGGCCTGAT